>JBMOIK010000150.1:0-8977 GCA_049317365.1 Rectinemataceae bacterium
TGATCATCTCGTCGTTGGCGCCGAATACAGCGTCAAACTTGGGATAGACCTGCATCAGGTTTTCCATGACCGACTGACCCTTGGCGCGGTCGAACTCGGCGGTCTGGGAAACGAGGATCTTGACGCCGGACTTTTTCATGACCTCGTCAAAGCCCTTCTTCCTGTCCACGGCTGCGGAGGATCCAGGGGTTCCCTCGAGCTCGATGACACCACCCTTGTTCTTGAGCTTGTCGACGATGTATCGGGCTGCTGCCCTTCCGCCTTCGACATTGTCAGCACCCACATGGATGAGGACGACGTTGGTGTTGGCCTTGCGGTCTACCGTCGCGACGGGGATGCCGGCCTTGACCGCAGCTTCGATGGCCGGGACCAGGGAATCGGTGGTCATCGGGGAAATGAGGATGCCGTCGACCTTCTGGGCAACGAAACTCTCGATAGCCGCCATCTGCTTGTCAGAGGAATTCTCCGCATCGATAAAGAGCAACTTGACGCCAAGCTTGGCGGCAGCTGCATCTGCCTCGGCCTTCATCGTGACAAAGAACGGGAACTGGAGACCTGGGACCGTCATTCCAATGACGATCTGCTTTTGCGCGAAAATGTTCGCGGGCAGCAGCACAAGAACCATGGTGAGCAGAATCAGGACCTTCTTCATGAGTACCTCCCTTGGATTGGAAACAACGAGGCCATATTCGATCCGCTCGTGGAAAGTGTCAATGAAAATGTGTCGAAAACAGTCCGTATTTCTTGCGATATCGATTGTGCAATCGATATCATACCTAGGATGTTGCAAAATAGTATACTCGAGGTCATCGGCATAACTTTATTGATCACTATCGCGCCTGTTATGGGTTTGACATCATATTCGAGCGATGATATCGTTTGTGCAATCGTTATCGCCCTTGGGAGAGTGCTTTGGCCTCCATGAAAGATGTCGCCCGTTTGGCCAATGTCTCGGTCTCGACGGTGTCGCGTGTGATCAACAGCTCGATACCCGTCGATGAAGCGACACGGCTTCGGGTGGAGAAGGCTATCCAGCAGGTCAATTTCAAGCCCAACCTCATTGCCCGCAGCCTCAGGATGAAGAGCACCAATCTCATTGGCGTCGTTGTTCCCGAACTTCAGCACGAGACCTTCACTTCTTTTATCAAATTTGCAGAGGAGAGCGCGGAAGCGAGGGGCTACAACCTCGTGATCGGTTCCACGAACACCAATCCGGATACCGAAGAGCGCTTCATCGAGAACCTCATTCGAAGGAACATAGACGGGATTATTTTTTCGCGGGTCTCCGACCACAGCCGCGTCCTCAAGCTGATAGACCGGACCAAGATTCCGATCGTGATCATCGACCGTTCCCTGGCCCGCGAGGACATACCTGCCGTGGTACTCGACAATTATGGTGCAGGGGCGATGGCCGCAGGGCATCTTTTATCCCTCGGGCACCAGGGCTTTGCCTGCATCACCGGGCCCCTGGATATCTCGATAAACCGCGAACGGCTTGCGGGATTCCGCGACACCATCATGGCCGGTGGCGGCAGGCTTGATGAGCGATATGTTTTCGAGGGGAATTTCAAATACGATTCCGGGGGCAGGGGAGCCGATTTCCTCATCGATACCGGAGTGGATTTTACTGCAGTCTGGGCCCAGAACGACTACATGGCCATCGGAGCCATGAACCGCCTCGTTGCCCGCGGATTCTCGATTCCTGGCGACATCTCCATCATGGGCCTGGACAACATAGAACACTCATGGATGATCATGCCCGCTCTGACGACGATGGCCCAGCCCTTCCGCCAGATGTGTGAAAGCGCCGTCGATCTCATCGTCAAGGCGAGCAGAAAGGAAACCATGGATGCGAGCAGGATCGTGCTCGGTCCTGAATTGGTGATCAGGGAAACGACCGCGCCTGTGGGCGCGGGTTCACGCAAGCTATTCGGACACTAGATACGAGGGGGAATCGGTATGGCAGGTGAAAAGCAGTTGGTGGAAAAGGCCCTCGAGCAGGGCAAGGGTGTCTTCAGGCTGGAGCCGGCCTGGGTCCCGCGGTCGTTCTGCATACCCGGCAGGCGCCTGAAGCTGCATCCGGACGACTATTATGCCTATGGTGCCAATCGCGGCGGCATCGACGAGCGCTGGTTTTCCTCTACGACCAAGGCAGACAACGGGCCCTTGACCACGCCCTTCGAGGGGCTTTCCTTCATTCATGTCGATGATTCAAACAAGCTCCTCCTCCGTGACGCCCTCGCGGTGGCCGGAAACGAGATCCTTGGCGAGGGGATCATGCGCAAGCACGGCGGATGGATGATGTATTCGAAGTTCTTCGACAACGAGGAACCCCTTCCCCATCACATACACCACACGGATGCCATGGCGGCGAAGGTCGGGCGCACCGGGAAACCCGAGGCCTACTATTTCCCCAAGCAGCTCAACAACCATGGCGGGTACTTCCCCTACACCTTCTTCGGCCTCAATCCAGGGACGACGAAGGACGAGCTGAAGAAGTGCCTTTCCAATTGGTATAAAGAAGACAACGGCATCCTCTACCTTTCCAGGGCCTACAAGCTCCGCTCGGGCTCAGGCTGGGATGTCCCCCCCGGCATCCTCCACGCTCCTGGCTCGCTTCTGACCTATGAGCCACAGCGCGCCTCGGACGTCTTCGCGATGTTCCAGAACATCGTCTGGGAGGCGTATACGCCCAGGGAGCTCCTGGAAAAGGACATACCCGAAAAGAGCAGGACCGACCTCGATTACTATGTCGAACTCCTCGACTGGGAGCTCAACATCGATCCTGAGTTCTTCGAGCACCGGTACATGTCGCCCAAGCCCTCGAAGCCCCTCGCTGAAATGCACGATGCCGGCTACGAGGAGGTCGACATTGTCTACAAGTCCGAATTCTTCTTTGCCAAGGAACTCACGATCCTTCCGGGCAGGACCGCTTTGATCAAGGACGCGGGGCCCTATGGAGCCATCGTCATCCAGGGGCAGGGCGAATTCGGGAATCTCGATATCGAGTCTCCGGCACTGATCCGCTTCGGCCAGATGACACACGACGAGCTTTTCGTGACGGAAAAGGCTGCGCGGGAGGGTGTGCTCGTCAAGAACACGAGTCCGACCGATGCGCTCGTGATGCTCAAGCACTTCGGCCCGAAGGCCTGAAGCCCGAAGGCCTGAAGCCCGAAGGCCTTAGGCCCGAAGGCCTTAGGCCTGAGACACGACACTAGAGGGCTCAAGGAGGCAGCAATGGGCAGCGAACTGGAAGCCAGACGCTTTTCGTACCAGGGCAGGAAGGCAGTTTCCCTCTCCAACGGGAAGGTTCGGGCTGTCATCGACGCCACAGGCGGGATGATGCCCGAATTCAGCCTGAGGAGGGGAAGGGGCTACGTCAATGCCCACTGGATTCCTGATTTCAGGAACAGCACGGGACAGCCCTTCACCGAAAGCGAACACGGCAGCTACTGGAAGGGCAAGATTCTCTACCTTCTCGCCGGCGACTTTCCTTGCAGCCCCAATTTTGGGCCGCCCTGCCAGGTTGATGGCGCGGATCTGTCCGCCCACGGCTGGACGGCGACCGAGGAATGGGATATCCAGGACACCGGTACTTTGGCCGATGCCGGTGCAGCCTATGCGCGCTTTACGCTTGCAAGCCCAGCGCCAACGATGCCTCTTTTCCACGACAAGCTCGACCTCGTCTATGCGGGTCAGCCTGCCTATTATTCGGTGATGCGCGTTACCAACCAGGGCAAAGCCCCGATCGCCATCAACCTGACCCGGCACAACACCCTCGGCTCTCCCTTTTTACAGGCAGGCTGTAGCATCAGTCTCAGCGCCGAGAGCTTTCTCACCCCCCCCGTCGGTACCGAATTCGACGACACGGGTCGATTGGCCCAGGGCGCAGAATTCAAGAGCCTCTCCTCGGCGCCCCTCCGCGATGGCGGCGTCGCCGATTTAGGAATCGTTCCCGGCATGATCGGCTTCTCCGACTTTGTAACCGGGGCAGTGCCGGCGCGGCTTTCGCTTGGCTGGAGCTGCGTTGTCAACCCTGTCCTCGGCCTGGCCTATCTTTCATTTTTCCCAGGCGATGCCGGTCTTCCCGAGGGCGAGATAGCCCTCGGCTTCAACGACCTCTGGTTCCAGTACGGAGGCAGGCCATTTACACCCTGGGCCCTCGACGAGGGCGGGCCAGATCATAGCTTCTGCCTTGGCACTGAGAATGCGGTCGGTGCCTTTGCCAATGTCCTGGCCTATGCACGGTCGCGGCCGGAATTGCTCGGAAAGCCGACGACCCTCACGGTTCCCGCAGGCGGACAGAGGACGCTTTACTATGGCACGGCGCTCATCGAACTCGGAGCGGACCTTGTCAGGGAAGGGGTCAGGGCTGTAGAGGTGGTGGATGGCGCCATGGTCCTGAAGGGGCACAAGTCTTTCCAGACAGTCGCTCTCGACGCAAGCTTCGGGAAAACGCGGCGCCTTGTCGCTGGCTTGAAATAGCGGTTTTCCATGCCTTTGCCTGCATCGGTGTAGATGGAAAGGGGCTGTCCGTGATGGACAGTCCCTTTGCTTATGGTCGTGGGTTGGGAACATGGCAAGGACAAGGAGGGCTAGGATAGCCGGTTGCCCTCCATGATCGGCGCCAGTACTTTTGCCTCATGAACTACGACAAATTCACCCTGAAAGCCCAGGAAGTGGTCCAGGCTGCCTCGGGAGAGGCTCGAAAGCGGGACCATTCAGAAATCGGTACGGAGCATCTCCTCCTTGCCCTCCTCGAGCAGGAGGGGGGCGTCGTCGGCCACCTTGTCGACAGGATCGGCTCGGACCGGCCGAGTCTTACCGAGTCCGCCACCGCCTTGGTGGAGCGCCTCCCGAAGGTTTTCGGCGAGTCAGCCCAGGTCTATCTTTCCCCTTCCGCCTCAAAGGTCCTTGCCAAGGCCGAGAACGAGGCCGGGGCCCTCAAGGACGAATACGTTGCGGCTGAACACATTCTCCTGGCCCTCGCGGCGGGGGAGGGAGCAGCCGCGGAACTTCTCAGGAAGCAGGGAATTGTAAAGACCGCCATCCTCGAGACCCTGAAGGCCCTTCGCGGCAGCCGCCGGGTGACCGACCAGGCTGCCGAGGAAAAATACAGGGTATTGGAGCGTTTTACCCGTGACCTCACTGCCCTCGCCCGTGCCGACAAGCTCGATCCGGTGATCGGCCGCGACGAGGAGATCCGCCGCGTGATGCAGGTCCTCTCGAGGCGCACGAAAAACAATCCCGTGCTCATCGGCGAACCCGGGGTGGGAAAGACGGCCGTGGTCGAAGGCCTGGCACGACGCATCGTTGCCGGAGACGTACCCGACTCGCTGAAAGGCAAGAAGCTCCTCGGCCTCGACCTTGGCGCCCTTGTGGCGGGCTCCAAGTTCCGGGGCGAGTTCGAGGAGCGGCTCAAGGCCGTCATCGAGGAGATCCAGAAGTCCGAGGGACAGGTCATCCTCTTCATCGACGAGCTCCACACCCTCGTGGGAGCCGGGGCCGCCGAGGGGGCGATGGACGCGTCCAACCTCCTCAAGCCTGCCCTCGCGCGCGGCGAGCTGCGCTGCATCGGCGCGACGACGCTCGACGAGTATCGCAAGCACATCGAGAAGGATGCAGCCCTCGAGCGCCGCTTCCAGCCCGTGCTCTGCGCCGAGCCCTCCGTTGAAGACACAATTGCGATTTTGCGCGGTCTCAAGGAACGCTACGAAGTCCACCATGGCGTCCGCATCCGCGACGAGGCGCTGGTCGCGGCGGCAACGCTCTCGGACCGCTACATCACGAGCCGCTTCCTCCCCGACAAGGCCATCGACCTCGTCGACGAGGCGGCAAGCCGCATCAAGATGGAGATCGAGAGCCAGCCCACCGAACTCGACCAGGCCGAGCGGCGCCTCCTCCAGCTCACCATCGAGAGGCAGGCCCTTCGGAAGGAGACCGACGCCGTATCCATCGAGCGGCTCGGCAAGCTCGAACGCGAGCTGGCCGAACTCGGAGAGCGGCGCGATGCGATGAAGCTTCGCTGGGAGGCCGAACGCGCCGAGATCGGTGAGATACGCAGGCTCAAGGAGGACCTCGAGAGTCTCAGGCTCGAGGGCGAGCGGCACGAGCGCGAGGGCGACCTTGCCAGGGCAGCCGAGATCAAGTATGGCAAGCTGATAGCGGCCCAGAAGCGCCTCGACGAGCTTTCCCTGGCGATGAAGGCCAACCCCGAGGAGGACCGCCTCCTCCGCGAGGAGGTCTCCGAGGAGGACATCGCCCGCGTCGTATCGACCTGGACAGGCATTCCTGTCTCGAAAATGCTCGCCAGCGAGACCGAGCGCTACCTGGGCCTGGAAGCCTTGTTGACTAAACGTGTCGTCGGCCAGGAGGCGGCAGTCAAGGCCGTCGCCGATTCCATCAGACGCAACAGGGCCGGACTGTCCGACCCGAACCGACCACTTGGTTCCTTTCTCTTCGTGGGGCCGACGGGGGTGGGCAAGACAGAGCTGGCCAAGGCCCTCGCCGAGTTCCTCTTTGCCGACGAAAAAGCCCTCGCCCGCATCGACATGAGCGAGTACATGGAAAAGCACGCCGTGAGCCGCCTCATAGGAGCGCCACCCGGCTATGTCGGCTATGACGAGGGCGGCCAGCTCACCGAGGCGGTCCGCCGCAGGCCCTACAGCGTGCTGCTCTTCGACGAGGTCGAGAAGGCCCACCCCGATGTCTTCAATGTACTGCTCCAGCTCCTCGATGACGGGCGCCTGACCGACGGCCAGGGCAGGACGGTCGATTTCAGGAACGTCATAGTCATCATGACCAGCAACCTCGGCTCCGACCTCATCCTCGAGGCCAGGGACATGGCTGCGGTGCGGAAGGGTATCGATTCGCTTCTCCGGGGGGCCTTCAAGCCCGAGTTCATCAACCGCATCGACGAGACAGTGGTCTTTGAGCGCCTCGGCAAGGACAGGATCATCGCCATAGTCGACATCCAGCTCGAACTGCTTTCGGAGCGCCTTGTGGCCCGTTCCATCGCCCTTGAGGTGACTCAGGCGGCCAAGGCACTACTGGCCCAGGCGGGCTACGACGAGCGCTTCGGCGCGAGGCCGCTCAAGCGGGCCATCCAGGCCCTTGTCCAGAACCCCCTCGCCCAGTCCATGCTCTCAGGGAGCGTGCGGGATGGCTCGACCGTGCGGATAGATGCGCGGGGCGGGCAGATCGTCCTGGCTGGGGGCGAGCCGGATGGCCCCGGGCAGCCTGGCCGATAAGGAGCTAATTATGAGTGTATTCACCGATTCCCACGCCCACCTCGGGAAGGCTGCGAGGGAAGGCGGACAGGGTGCCATGGCGGGGATCCTCGCGGCCTATGCATCTGATCCTTCCGCCATCCTCCTCGACATAGGTACGGGGTCAGAGGACCTCGGCCCGAGGATCGCCGACCTGCGCCGGCTCGCAGGCGGTGAGCTGCCGGGAGGACTCAGGTTTTCGGCGGGGCTCTGGCCCGGCAGGCCCTCGCTCGACCGTCCCGAAGCGGCCCTCGCCGAACTCGTGGCCTCCATCGAGGCGGCTTCAAGAGAGGGCGTACGCGTGGCTGCCATCGGCGAGGGCGGCTTCGACTTCCACCACATGGAGGCTGATCCGCCCACGCAGGCGCTCTTGTTTTCGCTTCAATGCGGACTTGCCCTCCGCCTGGGTCTTCCCCTCCTCGTCCATAGCCGCGAAGCCTTCGCCCAGACCCTGGCCGCCATCGGATCGCTGGCCCGGGAAGTACCCGTCATAATTCATTGCTTCGGCTACGGAACCCAGGAAGCCCAGGCCTTCCTCGAAGCTGGCTGCCACCTTTCCTTCGCTGGAAACCTTACGTACAAGAAATCATCCGCCCTCCGCGAGGCCCTGAAGCTGGTTCCCGACGACAGGCTCCTCCTCGAGACCGACGCGCCCTACATGAATCCTGAACCCAGCAGGGGCAAGCCCTCCTCGCCCCTGGACATTGGCCGGACCTATGCCGTGGCGGCGGCCATCAGGGGGATGTCCGTGGATGCGCTCGCCGCCCTCGTCAGCGCGAACGCCCTGCGGCTCTTTCCTTAGGGCGCAGCAGGATATCGGGTGAGTGCACCGGGGATCAGGCAGGAGGACAGATGAAAGGCGAGTCTTGGGAATTCGCGACCATCGACGAGTACATAGCCGGCTGCGATCCGGCCCTCAGGCAGAGGCTTGCGGAGCTCAGGAAGGTCATCCACGAGGAGGCTCCCGGCGCTGCGGAAAAGATCAGCTACCGGATGCCGGGTTTTGAACTCAAGGGAGCCCTCTGCTGGTTCGCTGCCTGTGCAGGACATATCGGATTCTATCCCACCGGCGAGGGCGTGGGCTTCTTCAAGGATGAGCTCTCGGCATACCGACATTCCAAGGGAGCCGTCCAGTTCCCCCTGGACAAGGCGATACCCTACGAACTGGTACGAAAGATCGTCAGGCACCGGGTCGAGCGGAACGCCCGTGAAGCGGCGGAGAAAGCGGCCCGAAAAAAGGCCGGGGCAGGCTAGGCCTCCGACGCCGGGAAGGCCCGCCCTGCGGGGAAGGCCCGCCCTGCGGGGAAGGCCCGCCCTTCCCCGCAGGGCTGAATCGTCCCCTCCCCGCGGATCCTATCGGAGGAGGTCGGCAACCATGTCCCGCGCAAGGTCGGCAGTATCGGACCAGTCCATGGCTCCAGTGATGGCAGCGCCCGACTCCGTCCCGCCGACCATCAGCACGGAGGCTGAAGGAAGCAATTGGGGTAATTTCGAGAAATCCTGGAATTCCCTGGCCATGAGGCCGGCAGTGCCGGCGATGGCCATGAGGGCCTTGGCTCCGTCCTCGTCTGCGGCCGGGCCGCTGTAGACAAGGCCCTCCTGGCCCATGCCCGCCTGGGCCAGGAGGGCCACGAGGACGGGGAAGAGAAGCTGACGCATCACGTGAAGCCTGCATGACATGGGATCCTCATTTGGGGCCTGATGGGAAC
>JBMOIK010000151.1:0-8946 GCA_049317365.1 Rectinemataceae bacterium
GCCCTCATCCAGGCCTCATTGGCCCTCGACAAGGTTGACCTCTCCAAGATGACCGACGACGAGAAGGTCGGCTTCCGCATCGCAAAGCGCGCCCTTGAGGAGCCGATCCGTCAGATCGCCGAAAACGCCGGTGTCGACGGTTCGATCATCGCCGACAAGGCCAAGCACGAGAAGAAGGGCATCGGCTTCGACGCCGCCAAGATGGAGTGGGTCGACATGATCAAGGCCGGCATCATCGATCCCGCCAAGGTCACCAGGTCCGCGCTCCAGAACGCGGCCAGCGTGGCTGCCCTCCTCTTGACCACCGAGTGCGCCATCGTCGACCTCCCCGAGCCGAAGGCCCCCATGGGCGGCGGCGGCGGCGGTGGAATGGGCGGCATGGGTGGCATGGGCGGGATGGACTACTGAGGCCCACCTTCCAGCATTGAATCCAAAGGGCACTCCGAAAGGGGTGCCCTTTTTCTAATCGCGTGCAAGCAGCGCGAAGATGATTGATACTGAATCCAGGATAGGGGGAGCCAATGCCGACCATTTCGATGTTCTATGGGATATTGATTGCCTTATTTTTCCGGGATGATGCACAACACAACGAACCTCACATCCATGCCCGGTGCTGGCGAAGAGCCCTATAAGATTGCACCGCTTCAATGATGAGTGAAGCCATGAACACCTTGCTTGATGTCCTCAGCGTCCAACCCCTTTCAGGTTTTAGACTCGCTCTCGAGTTCGAAAACGGTGAAAAGCGCATATTTGATATGCTGCCTCTAATGGAAAAGCGGCCATTCGACCGGCTCAAGGATGTCAGGCTATTTTCGAGGGCGAGGATCGATTACGGGACCGTGGTCTGGCCGGGGAATATCGATATTGCGCCGGAGACACTGTACATGGAGTCGACTCCTGCGGCTTCAGGTCTGGTACTCTGGGTACGTCAATAAGGATCTAGGCTTCAAAGTTGGGGCTTTGCTGTCAGGCCCCACCTTGAATGGGCATCCTAATGTCCTCGATTTATCCCCGATATTTGCTATAATGAGCCCTCGGTCGTGGCGCGCATCCGACAACGGCAGGGGACCAAGAAGCGATAGGGGAATAAAAGTGGCAAAAGATGAAGGCAACGAGACTGGCCTCGGCTTCGAGGCCGCCCTCTGGGCGACCGCGGACACATTGCGCGGCACGGTGGATGCCGCCGAGTACAAGCATGTTGTTCTCGGGCTCCTCTTCCTCAAGTACGTCTCCGACTCCTTCGAAACCCGGCGTGAGGCGCTGCAGACCGAGCTGGAGAAGGAAGGCATCGCCGCCGCCCAAATCGGGCCCCTCCTCGAAAGCCGGGACGAGTACACCGCCGAGCACGTCTTCTGGGTACCGTCGCAGGCGAGATGGCCGGAACTTCGTGCCAAGGGCCGGCAGCCCAACATCGCCACACTGCTTGATGATGCCATCCTGGCGGTTGAACGCGACAACCCCAATCTCAAGGGCAAACTTCCGCGCGATTACGCCCGGCGCGGTATTCCGCCCCAAAAGCTCGGTGCCCTCATCGATCTGATTTCCGACATCGGCTTCAAGGGTGACCGTGCCAAAGCCCGCGACACCTTGGGGCGCGTCTATGAATACTTCCTCGGCAAGTTTGCCGCTGCTGAGGGCAAGCTCGGCGGCGAGTTTTACACACCCCGAGGCGTCGTACGACTCCTAGTCGAAATGCTCGAACCCTACAGCGGGCGCGTCTACGATCCCTGCTGCGGCTCGGGCGGCATGTTCGTGCAATCGGAGAAATTCGTTCAGGCCCACGGAGGCCTCAAGACCGACATCTCCATCTTCGGCCAGGAATCCAATCCCATGACCTGGCGGCTTGCCCACATGAACCTCGCCATCCGGGGCATCGAGGCCAACCTTGGCCAGCAGCCCGGCGACACCTTCCTCCACGACCTCCACCCCGACCTGAAGGCCGATTACATCCTCGCCAATCCGCCCTTCAACGTCAGCGACTGGTCGGGCAATTTGTTGCGTGGCGACCGACGCTGGACCTACGGCGATCCTCCCTTGGGCAATGCGAACTACGCCTGGATCCAGCACTTCCTCCATCATGTGGCTCCACCCAACGGCCAGGGTGGCGGAGTTGCAGGCTTTGTCATGGCCAATGGCTCCCTCTCCAGCAACTCAGGCGGTGAAGGCGAGATCCGCCGTCGCATTGTCGAAGCCGACCTCGTGGACTGCATCGTCGCCCTCCCGGCCCAGCTCTTCTACACAACCGGCATACCCGTCTGCCTCTGGTTCCTGACCCGCGACAAGAGCGGCACAAACCTCAAGAATGGAGCACCAGGACGCCCCGGCGGCCGCAAAGGTGAGACACTCTTTATCGACGCGCGCAAGATGGGATCTTTGGAAACGCGCACTCTCCGCGTGCTCTCGGGCGATGTGGAGGGCGATCCGCCTCCCGATTCCGACACCGGGCGCATCGTCTATGCATTTCGCCGCTGGCGAGGTGAGCCGAAACTGGGCAATTGGGATGAGTCGAAGCAGGGGCCCTGGACCTATGCCGACATTCCCGGCTTCTGCAAGGCTGCGCCGTTGCCTGAGATCGAAAAGCACGGCTTTGTCCTCACGCCGGGGCGCTATGTCGGAGCGGAGGAAATTGAGGATGACGACGAGCCCTTCGAGCTGAAGTACCCGAGGCTGGTCGCGGAGCTCGAGGTGGAACTGGCCGAGGGGGAGAGGCTGACGGCCGTGGTGAGGGAGAGGCTGGGGAGGGTCGAGAGTGGACAGTAATCCGGAGCAGGGCAGGATCTCGTCCGCTGAAGCACCGAGCCTGATCGACGATGTCCGCAGTATCCTGCGGGGTTCCCGAAACTGCGCCTATGCGGCCACGAACCAGATCATGGTCGAGGCCTGCTGGAACATCGGCAGGCGCATAGTCGAAGAGGAGCAGGGCGGCAAGGGGCCGAGCTGACTACGGAACCTTCCTCATCCGAAACCTCTCGAAGGCGCTCGAGCCGCTGGGGTCAAGGGCCAAAATCCGGTATGGTATACTGAGGGCGAGGTAAGGCGACGATGATTGAGCAGATCGAGATACGCAACTTCAAGGCACTCAAGGCGGTGAAAATCAGGCTCGGCGAATTCCAGGTCTTGGTCGGGCCAAATGCCTCGGGCAAAAGCAGTTTTTTCGATTCAATCTCGCTCGTACGGGACATACTTTCGACTGGTCTTGAAAAGGCCATTTTCGGAGATTCGCGAAGCAACATTCAAAGGCGGGCCGAGAACGCTCGCGAGCTGACTTGGCTCGGCCAGGGTGGGCTGATCGAGATAGCCTTCACCGTAGGCGTGCCGAAGGAAGCCGATACGCTTGGCCAAGGGTATACGCGACTCCGTTATGAGTTGGCAATCGATAGCGAAACGCTAGGCATCGAATCCGAGACGCTCTGGCTTCTTCAGGAAGGCGCAGAGAGGGCGGACTTTCGCGAAGCCCGAGACTGCGTTCTTTTCCCGGAAGAGTACCTCCCCAGCCCCGCACGTCTGATGACCAAGAACGCACCTAAGAACTGGCGAAAAACCGTTTTGAAAACCGATAAGGGCTTGGACTATTTCAGGTCTGAAAAAACCAACTGGAATAACCAGTTCAAACTTGGAACGGGCAAGGCCGCTCTTGGCAATCTCTTCGAGGACCCCGAGCGTTTCCCTGTCTCACTCTGGTTCAAGAACTACCTCCGGGATGGTGTCTTCAGACTCATGCTCAACGCTGAGGCGATGCGGAGCCCTGCCCCCGCAAGCCTCCCCTCGACCCTGTTCAGCGATGGTTCCAACATCCCCTGGGTTGTCCACGCCCTCGAACGGGGCGACCCTGGCAAGCTCAAGGATTGGACGGCTCATCTCAGGACCGCACTGCCGGACCTTAGGTCAATCACCACAATAGAGCGGCCGGAGAACAACTCCCGCTATCTCCAGCTCACCTACTCGAGCGGCCTTGCGGCGCCATCCTGGGTGCTTTCGGACGGGACGCTTAGGCTTCTGGCCCTGACCCTCCTCGCGTACATGGACGCCAGGCCTTCCACCATCCTGGTTGAAGAGCCAGAAAACGGCATTCATCCACGAGCCATCGAGACGGTAATGCAATCTCTCAACTCCGTGTACGGGTCGCAGGTATTCTGCGCCTCCCACTCGGCCCTCGTCCTCGGCCTCGTCGAAAAGACCGCGAATCTCCTCTGCTTCGGCAAGAACCGTAACGGCTCAGCCGATGTCATCAGGGGGGATGACCATCCCCAGTTGAAGACCTGGCAGGCGAGTCTGCGCATGTCCGATCTCTACGCGACTGGCATTCTATGAGGGATTGTTTCTTCCTCGTCGCGGACAAAGACATGGAACAAATAATAACGGGCTTTCCAGTCGCAATCGATTCCACCGCTCCCTAAGGTGTGCGCCCTTCAATTTCGAAACTGAACAGGACCTAAAAATCGCCATCGGCCAGAACGATCCAGGACTCTTCCTAAGGGCGGCAGAACTACTCTCTCCCAGACTGGGACAATATCGCCATGCCGTCGTAATGCTCGACGCCGAGTGGGAAGGTGCGCCGCCAGCCGAAGAGCAGCGAATGAAGATAGAAGCTGCTCTTCATCGCGCCGGTTGGCCGGTCGGTTCGATCGCCGCCATCGTAGTGGAACCCGAGATCGACGCCTGGCTTTGGACGGGGAAGATCCACACCTCGCGAGCCCTCAATTGGGAGAGCTACGAGGAGCTCGAGCGCTTTCTCGTCGCGCGAAGGATGATCGAGCCAGGAGAGCAAAAACCCGGCCGGCCCAAGGAGGCGGCGGAGCTCGCCCTTCGCGAGAAAGGCAAGCCTCGTTCCGCGGCCATCTATCGTCAGGTCGCCGAGCATGCCTCCATCGAGCGTAACTGCGACGAACCTGGCCTCCGCTATCTCGTCGAGACGATGCGGTGGTGGTTTCCGGCTGAGGTTGGGAGTAGCGGGAATGCACAATAGCAAGAATCTCACCCTTCGAGAGGCCGGCGTCACCTTGATCGATTGCGATCATCGAACCCCTCCAGCGGTAGAATTCGGATACCCATATGTCACGATACCGCAGATGAAAGAAGGAAGACTCGATCTGGCATCCGCAAGAAGAATAGAACCTGCGCATTTCAAGGAGTGGACGCGAAAGGCTCTTCCTGAAGCAAATGACGTCGTGTTGTCACGACGCTGCAATCCAGGAGAAACGGCGTATGTTCCTCTTGGCGTCGAGTTTGCGCTCGGTCAGAATCTGGTTTTGCTTCGCGCCGATGGGAAGAAAGTTTACCCTCCCTTTCTCCGTTGGCTCGTCCGTGGTGATGAATGGTGGAATCAGATCAACAAAAACCTCAATGTTGGAGCAGTTTTCGATAGCCTTAGGTGCGCAGATGTTCCGAAGTTCGAACTCACTATCCCCCCCCTCCCCGAACAGCGCGCCATCGCCTCCGTCCTCGGCGCCCTCGACGACAAGATCGAATCCAACCGCCGGACAAGCCGTGCCCTCGAGCGCCTCGCGCGGGCGATCTTCCGGGCCTGGTTCGTGGACTTCGAGCCGGTGAAGGCCAAGGCCGCGGGAGCGTCATCCTTCCCCGGCATGCCCCAGGAGGCATTCGATGCCCTTCCCTCTCGACTCGTCGAGTCGGAATTGGGAATGGTGCCAGAGAGTTGGGAGGTTGGAACCATGGGTGCTATTGGCATCCAAAAGCGAAGCCAGCTTCAAGCCAACAGGATTGCTCCAGGAACCGCATACATAGGACTTGAGCACATGCCACGGCATTCAATCGCGCTCTCCGAATGGGGAACTGCCGATTCTATTGAGAGTGCGAAGTCGGAATTTGAGAAGGGAGACATTCTATTTGGCAAACTTCGACCCTATTTCCATAAGGTCGGCATCGCGCCGCTGAATGGAGTTTGTTCAACGGATATTGTTGTCTTGTCTCCAAAAAAGACAGAAGCTGCTGCTTGGTTAACAATGGTGGTGTCGAGTGACGAGTTCGTCAGCCATGCTAATCAGACCTCTGCTGGCACGAAAATGCCAAGGACTAATTGGAAAGATATGGCGAACTTTCCCATAGTCATTCCTGCATCAATAGTGCGCGACGCCTATCAGCAGTTATTCGAGCCGGTCATCGGGATTATTCATCATGGAATATCAGAATCCCACAAACTGGCTTCGTTCCGCGACTACATTCTCCCCAAACTCCTCTCAGGCCAAGTCCGGGTCAGCGATACAAAAGAGAGCTTGGGAGTGGTCAGCCAATGATGGACATCACCAGCCTCGCCGACATCGAGCTCCTCCGCGAATCGGTGGACCTCGAGTGCAAGCTCGCCGCGGGCCGCGATGGGAGGGGAGCCATCCCCGAGGACTTCTGGCCGAGCTACTCGGCCTTCGCGAACAGCGAAGGTGGAATAGTCCTCCTCGGCATTCGCGACAGGGGCGGGCGCTTCAGCGTCGAGGGACTCGCCGATGTCGCGCGGCTCCGGAAGGCACTCTTCGATACGCTCAACAATCCGAACAAGGTCAGCGCCAATCTCCTCTCGGACGCGGAGGTTCGGGAACTGGAAATCGAGGGGCGAACGATCCTTGTCATCGAAATTCCGCGGGCCAGGCGAAAGCAGCGCCCCGTTTTCCTGAACGGGAATCCCCTCGGCGGCCGGACCTATCGGCGGCTCAACGACGGGGACAGATCCGTCCCCGACGAAGAGGTCAAGCGCATGCTCGCCGAGCAGGTCGAGGATAGCAGGGACGATCGTCTGCTTCCGCGGTACGAGCTCGGTGACCTTGACCTCGAAAGTTTCCGCGCCTATCGCCAGGTCTTCGCCAATCGCGATCCCGGTCATGTATGGAATGCCCTCGAGGATCGGGAATTCCTCAGGCAGCTTGGAGGCTGGCGGAAGGATCGCGAGTCGGGAGAGAGCGGGCTCACCCTGGCCGGCCTCCTCATGTTCGGACAGATGGCTTCGATACAGGAAGAACTCCCGAATTACATGCTCGACTATCAGGAGCGCCCCGAGGCCCGGACGGAAAATCGCTGGATCGACAGGATCACCCTCGATGGTCGCTGGTCGGGCAATCTCTATGATTTCTATCGCAAGGTCTATATCAAGCTCACTGCGGACTTGAAGGTTCCCTTTCGGCTCGAAAAAGGCGAACGCAAGGATGAGACACCGGTGCACGAGGCCCTGCGCGAGGCCCTGGCCAACGTGCTTGTGCATGCTGACTATTCGGATCGGGCCTCTGTCCTCGTGGTCAAGCGGCCCGATATGTTCGGATTCCGCAATCCCGGCCTCATGCGCATACCGGTCGAGGTAGCCCTGCAGGGAGGGGAACCAGATTGCCGCAACCGGACTCTCCACAAGATGTTCCGTTTCGTCGGTGTCGGGGAACAGGCAGGCACTGGCATTCCCAAGATCCTCAAGGGTTGGAAGTCTCAGCATTGGAGCCCTCCCCTGCTCTACGATACCTCGGTACCCTATACTCAGACCTTGCTGGAACTGAGAATGATTGATCTCTTTCCCACTGAAATCACGGCAGGGCTCAAGTCGCGCTTCGGTTCTCGCTTCGAGGATCTGGAGGATGTGGAACGCGTCGCCCTTGCCGTCGCGGCCAGCGAGGGAACCGTGTCGCACCCGCGTTTGCGCGCGCTGACGACCGAGCATCCGGTGGATCTCACCCGGATGCTCCATCATCTGACCCAAGAGGGTTTGCTCGAATCTTCGGGAGGCAGGGGGGCGATCTACCATCTTCCTGGTCAGGCTATTCCGACACCGGATGACGTCTTTGGTCCCCCTCCCCGGATTCCTGATTTCAGCTCCCCGAATTTGACGCCGAGCTCCTCGAATTTGACGCCGAGCTCCCCGAATTTGACGCCAGATTCTTCCGCATCGCGGGAAAAGAGGGATAGCGCAGGCTGTCTCATCTCGGATCAGCTCAAGCTTCCAATAATCGACGACCTCGGAGCCCTTTCCGAGGACTTGCTCTCAATCTTGAAGGCTGCGGCCAAGGAACCTCGGGGAAAGAAGAAAGTTGACAGGGCCGTTCTCCATGCCGCCATCCTGAAGATCTGTTCCAAACACTATGTCACCTTGCGCGTTTTGGCCGAGTTGGTTCAAAGAAAACCGGAAACACTCCGCGATCAATACCTTACCGGGCTGGTTCGCGAGCGAAAGCTTTTCCTTGCCTTCCCCATGACGCCGACACACGAGCGACAAGCCTACACCTCGACCGAACATGACTGAGTAGAAGGAATTGGAAGCAGCATGAAAAAACAAGGGACCCTGGTCAGTGAATCCACGGTGGAGTACGCATCCTCCACCAGCTTCGGCAGCCTGGGCTTCGCCCAACTCCGCGGCGTCGATCTCGACGATGCGGCAGAGCGGGCGACCAGCGGCGACACCCTTCTTCTCTCCCGAGTCCGCGCCGCCTTGCGCAAGCTCAACCCCTTCCTTTCTCCTGAGCTCGTCGCGCAGGTCCTCCGCACGCTGACTCATTTCCCCCACCCAACCCTCATCGAAAATAACCGCTGGCTTTACAACCTCCTGACCGATGGCGTTGAGGTCGAATACCGCGACCCCGTGACGGGCGAAACCCGTGGTGATCGCGCGCTCCTCGTGGACTTCGACAACCCTGCCAACAACGACTATCTCGTAGTTCGCCAACTGACAGTGCCGACGACGGCGGGAAAGCTCATCCGTCCGGACTTGATCGTCTACCTCAATGGCCTGCCCCTTGCGGTGATCGAGCTCAAGGACCCCACCGACGAATCCGCTGACCTTGGTACGGCGATCGATCAACTCCAGCGTTACATGCGGGCCGCTCCCGACCTCTTCGTGGCGAACATGATTCTGGTGGCAAGCGATGGCCTTCTGACGCGGGTTGGCTCGATCACGAGCGGACGTCAACGCTTCATGCCCTGGCGTCCGGCAAAAGGCGGCGAGCCCAGTCTGGAAGCCCT
>JBMOIK010000152.1:0-8934 GCA_049317365.1 Rectinemataceae bacterium
CATGCTGCACAACGGTGACGCCCCGTGGACGGCTCCGGTGGAGCTGTCGGAGCTGATCGAGACAGGGATCGCCCGGCCCTTCCTTCCGAGCTTCTCGTACTACAAGATGGCGGAGAACGAGTTCCCGCAGGCTGGGCTGGAGAGGACCCGGAACCTTATTGCTGGTGATCGACCGGGCGGAAGTTCTGGGTTTGCAGGCCGAGCTCAAGCGGATACAACAATGACAGCGCGCTGGTGAAGAGAGTGAAGGGCTTGGCCAAAAGCGGAGACAAGAACCCCCTTGTCCAGCTGCGCGAGCGGGGCTACGCCGAGAAGTACCGGGCAGACGTCAGAAGGCTGCGCCAGGTGGGCATCATCTTCGATCCGGAGTCGCGCAACATCGAAGGCTGGGAGACGGACTAGTCCGTTGGCAAGCACAGCGTGGATTCAGTTCCTGGCGGCCGCGCCTCACTCCCTGGCGGCTCCGACTTTGTCAAAGCGTTTCCTGTAGCCGCAGGACTGGCAGAGTTCCTCCACAATGCGGTGGCGCTGGAAACCCAGGCGAATGGCCCGGGCGCGGGGGCTGGCCAGGATCTCGCCGAGGGGCTGCTCACGAAGATTTCCGAGGCTCATTGCGCCCTCGCTATCAAGGCAGCAGGGGACCACCCTCCCATCTACAAGAATACCGAGCTGCGTACGGAGCCCATGACAGCGTCCCTCGACGACTCTGATTTCATTCGATGAACCGTTCCCCGGCCGCAGCACCGACTCAGGAGCATTTCTTCCTGGACTCTCGCTTCCGGGGCCGCTGTCAGAACCGCTGGCCGGGCTTCTGCCCGGCGTCCTCAGTGCCGGCCACTCGAACTGGTTGGCTGGATTGAGGTAGACGCCCTCGTCGAGGCGGAGCCCCCTGGGCAGGTTTCCCCCCGGGTCCAGACTCCGCAGTGCCGGATAGCGCCCTCCCAGGAGCTCCCAGAGCCGCCCCGTCGCTGCCGGAAGCCGCCCCCCCACCTGGTTCCAGAGCCTGAGGCTTAGCGGGAATTCGGGCCTGACACGATGCAGGTCCAGGAAGGTCGAGAGTCCCCCCCAGTACTCGCCGAGCTCTTCGAGTCCCACCTGGCTGTGGAGGGAGACGCTCAGTTTGCGGAGGGCTGGCGCCCCGAGGAGGACCTTCGCCTGCAACCCGAGGAGGGTTCCGTTGGTGGTGAGCGTCACAGCGAAGCCCCGCTCCCAGGCGATAGCCAGGAAGGTTCCGAGAGCGGGGTGGAGGAGGGGCTCGCCCTTGAGGTGGAAATACAGATGGTCGCCGAAGCCGGACAGGCGGGTGAGGAGGAACTCGAAGCGGTCGCGCTCCATGAACTCGGGCCTGCGCGAGGTCGGCGGGCAGAAGCTGCAGGAGAGGTTGCAGGCCGAGCTGATCTCGAGGAAGAGCTTGTCGAACACCCTGATCTTGTAGCATGGCAGGCCCTGGGCTCGTAATGAGGCTGGTGGTTTGCCCTCTCTGGCAGCCTCAGGATGGCTGGTATATGCTCGACCTCGTTACGCTGGGCGATCGGATGGCTCCTTTGAGGGCCAGGCGGATCGCTGAGGCGAAGGAGGCAGGGCATGGACAGGGGACAGGCAATTCCGCTTCGGAGCGAGGTCTCCGCCGGAGACATGTGGAATCTTTCGAGCCTTTTTACCAATGCGGCAGCCTGGGAGTCGGCTTTTGCCATTTACAAGGGGCGCATCGCCGAGATCGAAGGCGCGCGCGACAGGCTCGGCGCGGGGCTTCGGGGCTTTGCCGGCGTGCTGGCCCTTCGCGCCGACCTGGGCCTCCTGACAGAACGCCTCGGCGTCTACGCGAACCTGAGGCTTAGCGAGGACGAGGGTGACAACGACGCGCGGGGTAGGCTGTCGCGTTTCATGGCCGCAGCCACCGAATCCGAGACCGCCTGGGCCTGGTTCGTCCCGGCCCTCCTCACGCTGCCCGCTGCCGAGGTCGAGGCCATGCTCGCGGACAGCCTCTGCGAACCCTACCGCGTCTTCGTCCGGAAGATCCTCCGCACTCGGCCGCACTTCCTCTCAGAACCCGAGGAGCGACTCCTGGCCCTCCAGGCTGACGCCAACCAGACAGCCAGCGACAGTTTCTCGGTGCTCACCAACGTCGATATCGATTTTGGCCAGATCGAGACGGCATCGGGGCCCCGGCCCCTCACCCAGTCCACCTTCGCCTCCTTCCTGCGCGATCCCGACCGGAACCTCAGGCAGCGCGCCTGGGAGGCCTTCTACCGTGGCTTCGACCTCCACCGCAACACGCTCGCATCCCTCTACGCGGGCTCGGTCAAGCTCGACGTCTACCAGGCCCGGGCCCGTGGCTTCGCCTCCTCGCGCGCTGCGGCCCTCTTTCCCGACAAGGTGCCTGAGGCGGTCTATGACAACCTGGTCGGCACTATCCGGAAAAACCTCGATGTCCTCCACGGCTACTATGAGCTCAGGAAGCGTGCCCTGGGGCTTCCTGAGCTCCGGCATTGGGACGTCTACGTGCCCCTGGCCCCGGAGGCCCGTGCCGAGCACAGCTACGACGAGGCAGTCGCCCTGGTCTCTGAAGCGCTCGCCCCCCTGGGCAGCGAGTACGTCGCCACCCTCCGGGGCGGACTTGCGGGCACGTGGGTCGATCGCTACGAGAACAAGGGCAAGAACTCCGGCGCCTTCTCCTCGGGTTCCTTCAGTGCCGATCCCTTCATCCTCATGAACTACAAGCCCGACGTGCTCCGCGATGTCTTCACCCTCGCGCACGAGGGCGGGCACTCGATGCACTCCTGGTACTCCTCGCGGAGCAATCCCTTCCTGTGCTACGAGTACACGATCTTCGAGGCCGAGGTGGCTTCCACCTTCAACGAGGAACTCCTTTTCGCCCAGCTCTACGCCGCTGCGCCCGACGACGCTACGCGGGCCTCCCTGATGAGCACCAAGGTCGACAATATCGTCGCCACCCTCTTTCGCCAGACCATGTTCGCCGAGTTCGAGGCAGGGGTCCATACGATGCAGGAATCCGGCGAGCCCCTCACCCTGGACTCGCTCCGCCAGACCTATCGCGGCCTCCTTACAGCCTACTTCGGCCCCGCGATGACCTTCGAGGCGGTCAGCGACCTCGAGGGCCTCAGGATTCCCCACTTCTACAGGGCCTTCTATGTCTACAAGTACGCGACGGGAATATCCGCGAGCATCGCCCTCGCGCGGAGGCTTCTCGCGGGCAGCGCCCAGGTGCGGGACGATTACTTCGCCTTCCTGCGGTCGGGGGGCTCGCGCTATCCGATCGAGGCGCTCCGCGTGGCTGGCGTCGACATGGCGAGCCCTGAGCCGATCGAGGATGCCTGCGCCGGTCTCCGCGCCGATGTCGCCGAGCTTGCCCGGCTCCTCGGGCCTTCTGCTGCGGGAAGGCCTGCATGATCCGCCCGGGCGAACGTTTCCCTGACGAGCCGCCTCCCTCTCCGCCGACCTGCCTGATCGCAGCCCTCGAGTCAGAAGCCGAGGCGGTCATTGCCGAACGGGAGTTCGGGTGGGTCCGTGTCGCTGACAAGGTCTGGGATTCGAGCCGCTTTCCGCTCCGGCTGGCGCTCTCGGGGGTCGGCAAGGTCCTCGCCTCGTGGTGCTTTGCCCGCTACGCGGAGAGCGCCAGGAGGATAGTGTGCTTCGGCACCTCCGCTGCCCTCGGCTTCGAGGAAATCGGATCCCTCCACCTGGCGAGGGAATTCGTGGAGCATGACTTTGACCTGTCGGGGCTTGGCCTCGAGCTGGGCGTCACCCCCGACGAGGGGATGGAAGCGCCCCTCTTGATCCCGCCCTCTGCCAGCCTCGCGATGGAGCTCAGGACCGCAGCTGCAGCCTGCAAGCTCGAACTTGGGGAGTGCCGCTCTGCATCCGGCGACATTTTCGTCTTTGATTCCATGGCTGCCAGAAATCTCGCCGCCAGGACGGGCGCCAGGCTCCTGGACATGGAGTCAGCAGCGCTGGCCAAGCTGGCTGTGCTGCGGGCCGGTCGTACCAATGCCAAGGGGGAACGGATTGCTCCCGAATTCCTGGCCCTCCGCTACGTCTCCGACAACGCCGACCACCAGGCAGGGAGGTCCTGGAAGGAGGAGCTGCGCGAGGCCTCGATGGACTTCGCCGACCTCCTTCTGGCCTTCGCACGGGTGATCAGGGCGGGGGGCTAGGAGCCTTCAGGCCTGGATCACGGTGGTACCGCAGGCGCTGAAGATGGCGAAGCTCTCAACCAGCTGTGGGTCGAGGGCGCGCCCCGATTCGGTGAACAGGTAACCGATGGCTTTTTCTGTGCTCTCGCCCTGCTCGAAGCAGCGCTGGTCATAGACATCGGCGATGGCGATGATCCTTGCCCCGAGGGGGATGGAGTTGGCGTGGAGCCCGTCGGGATAGCCACCGCCGTCGTAGCGTTCGTGGTGGTGCCGTATCCAGCGCGAATTCCTGGATATCCCGGGAAGGAGTCCGATGAGGCTCGCCCCTGCCTCGGCATGGCCCTGGTCGCTTTCGTCGAGGCAGTAGTGCCGCTCCGGCAGTGCGGCCAGCGAGCTCGCAGGGCCATCCACCTTCAAGAGGCCGAGGTCGTGGAACAAGGCCACAGTGAAGAGTTCCTCCTGCAGGGTTTCAGTCATGCGAAGGAAGCGGGCGAAGGAGCGGACCAGTTCGCCGACCTGTCGGCTGTGCCGCGCCAGGGGTGGATGCGCTATCCCCATGAGGGCGACAAAGAAGGCGGCATTCGCCTGGACATAGGTGGACATGGGTTCGCGGGCAGGCTGGAGCGGCCTGGCTACTGTGTATGCCGGTTCCGGGCTGAGGCTCATGCCACGAAGACCTTGAAGAGACCCGGACTTCTGCCCGACCCTCCGAGTCTTTCACTGCCGGTTTTGTTCCGCCTGGAAAAGTCGGCGAATCGTCCTGCCACCTCAAGCCCTCCACGACGCCCAGCGCTGTCGATTCCAGTATTGATGCACATACCGTGCCATGTTCGCAAAAGCTTCGTGGACAGCAGCTAATCAGTGTATTTGCGCCCTCTTTGGCCCTGGGGGTTTCCAGCCAAACTGCTGAGTATCTCCATTTTGAGCTGCGAAAGGCGCTGGGGGCAGTCATTTTGATAGATTTCGTGCGACATAGACCTTTCATAGGATGAAAGAGTCGTGCCAAAATCCCCCGCATGCAGGTCAATCGAGGTGATCCAGGATTTACGGTCTTGCTTGTGGATGACGAGCCTGGCTACTGCTCGTCGATTCGCAGGTTCATGCGGCCTGACGGCCTGTCCCTGCTTGAAGCCAACGGAGGCGCAGCCGCCCTCGAAATCCTGTCCGCACACCATGTCGATCTCGCCCTTGTGGACGTGCGCATGCCCCAGATGGATGGTCTTGAGCTTCTCCAGCGCATCCGATCCTCCTATCCAGACGTCAGCGTGATCATGATGACCTCCTACGGAGACACAGCCACCGTCGTCCAGGCCGTCCAGGCTGGCGCCACGGACTTCATCGAAAAAGATGTATCGGTCGAGGCGATCAGGAACCGCCTGCTCCAGGCGAAGAAGTTCTGGGAGCTCGAACGGGACAACCGTGCCTTGAAGTCCCAGGCAGTAAGCAGCTTCACTTTCGACAGGCTCATCGGCGAGTCGCCGTCCATGGCGCGCCTCAAGGAGGTAATCAGCCAGGTCGGACCCTCGGATGCCTCGGTACTCATCGAGGGCGAGACCGGATCGGGCAAGGAACTGGTAGCACAGGCCCTCCATCACCAGAGCAGCCGACGGACTGGTCCCTTCATAGTCGTGGATTGCGGCTCCATCAGCGAGTCCCTGATCGAGAGTGAGCTTTTTGGCCACGTGAAGGGCGCCTATACCGGCGCCCATGAAAGCGATATGGGCCTGTTCCGCACCGCCGAGGGGGGCACGGTCTTCCTCGACGAGGTCGGCGAAATGCCCATGTTCCTGCAGGTAAAGCTCCTCCGCGTCATCCAGGAGCGGGAGGTCAGGCCCGTCGGCAGCGCCCGCTCGCAGCATGTGGACATCAGGGTGATCGCGGCGACCAACCGGCGCCTCGATGAGGAGGTCAAGCGCGGGGGCTTCCGCGAGGACCTCTTCTATCGTCTGGCGGTCGTGACCCTCGCCGTGCCTCCTTTGCGCGAGAGATCGGGTGACATGCCCCTCCTTTCCGCCTTTTTCCTCAAACGCCTGCGGACGGATTCCACGGTGGTGATTGGCGTAGCTCCAGAGACGATGGCCTGCCTCGAACGCCATGTCTGGCCGGGGAACGTTCGGGAGCTCGAGAATGTGATACGGAGAGCCCTGGTCCTCTCCAAGGGCCCCCTCCTGCAGCCTGAGGACCTTCCTCCCGATTTCCGGCACGGGAAGAGCCGGGAGGTGGAGGTCGTTGTCCCGGAAACAACGACTGACCGGATGGAGTCCTACGAGAAGGAAGCAGTTCTCAACGCCCTGGAAAAGAGCGGAGGCTCCCGACGACAGGCGGCGCGCCTCCTGGGGATCGGGGAGGCGACGCTCTACCGGAAGCTGCGGGCCTTCGACATCACGTAGGAAGTTCCCCCGACCATGGGGGCGAACCCCGGGCGAACCCCGGGCGAACACCCCAGGCATTCAGGCAGCTTGCCGCGACGCTTCGCCGCGATGAACCGTCGCTGGGCTGAAGCCCTACAGCCTGAAGAAGCTGAGGATCCGGCCCAGGATGGAGCTGGAAAGATCCTTCTTGCTCCTTTCCTTTTCCTCGGGGCTCCGGTTCTGGAGGGCAGTCTCCCTCCTGAGCTTGTCCTCGGCGATCTTGAGGGAAAACTCCTCGACGACAGTGGGATTGTCCCGCAAGATGGTGGTAATGCTGTCCTTCGGGATCTCGAAGAGGAGGCTTTCGCAGTAGGCGCTGATCGAGGCCGAGCGGGGCTCGCCGGTCAGGAGGGACATCTCGCCGAAGTAGTTGCCGGGCTTGAGCTGGGCAACCTTGACCTGGCTGTTGCTGGCGCTATGAAGGATGATCACGTTGAGCAGCCCCTCGACAAGGATGAACATGGAGCTTCCCTCCTCGTCCATCTTTACGATGAATTCGTCCTTCTTCACCTTCCGCTCGATGAGGCTCGCCGCCATCGTGCCGAGTTCCTCGGCCGAGAGCGAATCAAAGAGCTCGATCTTCCTGAGGAGTCCGATGCGGTCTTCGCGGATGTCGAGGTTGCGCGTCGGCAGTTCGGCGTTGAAGACATCGGACTTGGGATAGCTCAGCTGGAGGCCCGACTGGTTCAGGCAGTAAAGCACGTTGTTGATGACAAAGTTGCGTGCCTTGCCAGGTCCGCACTTGGAAGGGATCAGCCAGTATTTCACCTTGTACTCGACACCCGTGCCGTTGACGCGGCTGATCCTGGTCTTCGGTTCGTGCTCGGGATCCTGAAGAATCTGGGTGGTCTGATACAGCGCAGAATTGAGCACACGGATGATGCGATCGGAGGCGACATCGAAGTCGAAGGTAAAAAGGAGCTCGAATTCCTTCGAGTCCGTGGGCTCGCTCAGGTTGGTGATGATGTTGTTGGTGAGGAAGGTGTTGGGAACCACGACCAGGACGTTCTCCGGTGTGTGGATGTGGACCGTACGCCAGTTCATCTGGGCGACGGCACCGATCTTGGGCTCGGCAAAGCGTGACTCGATCCGCACGTAGTCGCCCATCTTGATGGTGCGGTCCAGGCTCAGAATGAGGCCAGAGAACACATCGGAGATCATTTCCTTGAGGGCAAGCCCTATGACGACACCCATGGCGCCGGTGGCGGTCAGGAGTCCCGAAACCGAGACCTGGAACACCGTCTGGAGCACGAAGAGGGTGGTCGCCCCATAGACGATGACATTGATGCCCTGGCGGAGGAGATCGGGTACCTTGGGCAGTTTTTTTCTCTCGCGGTAGCCTTCCCAGAAAAAGACATTGAGACTCTTGATGAAGATGGTGGCGGCAAGGAGGGCTGCCGCCAGATATATGATCCGCAGTGTCCAGTCCTTGACGGTGTTCTCAAGGGAAAAGATCTGGGACTGTGACACCAGGAAGTAGGCGAAAAACACGGAGAGACCGAGAAGGAAGACTCGGTAGAATTCCTTGAGAAAAACGAGGGTAGGCTTGGGCTTTTCCGGTTCAGGGGCCGACATGAAGAATCCTCCTGGAAACTGTAGGGATCGCTGTTGATTGCAGTAGGATGCGCGTTGCCGCCTAGAAATTAGCATATTCCATGCCATGCGGGAAGTAGACAGGTGCAGACTCTTTCCGGATCCGTCACGTCCATGCAGAGTGTCAGGAATCCTGAAGGCCGGAACCCGGCATAGGCCCGGCCTTTGCCAGGATACCTGCTTATGACGAAGGATCATTGACCGCCCGGCTTGCGACGGCGGATGTCGGAAGTGTATGATGGCTCTGGCTCTGGCAGTGCGGGTTTTCCCTGGGTCGTAGCGTCCAAAGTTTATCCGATGGGGTCTGGAGAATAATCATGAATCCTTCGCCTGCCTTTGATGAACGGGACTCCATCGAGAGATTGCTTTCCGCCTCGGAACGCTTTCTCGAATACGCAGGTCATGAGCTGGATTTCCAGAAATTGACCGATGACCTCCTGGCGATTTCGGGTGGAAAGTTCGCCGTCCTCAATCTCTTCGAGGAGAACGGCAGGGATTTCCAGACCGTGGCGGTTTCAGGCCTGGGCGAGTCGATCACGAAGGCGGCTTCCTTCCTCGGCTTCGATCTGAGGGGGAGGAAATGGTCCCATGACGAGGCCCGGGCGGCACGGATCGGGAACTCCACAATTACCAGGTTCGCTTCTGTCCTTGACCTGACCGGCACCGAGCTTGCACGGGCCCCCCTCCTCATCCTGGAGCGCCTCTTCGACATCAGGGAGGTGGTGGTCGCGAAGATCGCGAGCACTGAGCGTGTGTACGGCGATTTCACCATCATC
>JBMOIK010000153.1:0-8905 GCA_049317365.1 Rectinemataceae bacterium
GCCGTGGGCAACGTGCCCCAGGGCAAGGAAAAGGAAACCAAGCGCGGCTTCGAGGACTACCTGTCATCAGACGAGTGGAAACGCATTACCGAGACCCCCTCCCCGCGCGGCAAGTCCTACAGCCTCGGCAGACCTGACGACGAGGACGAGCTGGAGATCCCCACCGTCCTCCGGGACCGCAGGGGTGCCGGAATGAATGCCCCGGGAGCGAACAACTCCGGAGGGAACGCCGCCGGGACCCGCCCTGGTGGCAGCTATGCAGTCGGGGTCCAGCCCGCAGCAGCCCGGCCCTCCGGCGATCGGAACTGATCCTGCAAACCCGTGCAGTCCCGAGGAAGGCGGAGGGACCTGTCGCGACGTCGAAGGCCCCGATGGGTCCGGCGGCGACCCGCCCTGAGCCCGACCTTCTTTCACGCTACCGCGTGCATCTCGTTGCGGCCCGCCGGAGGTCTCCCCTGACTGCGGAGGTCTACCTCCGCGAGGCGGGCTTCCTCCTGGCCTGGCTTGCTTCCCGGGGCCTTGAACCGGTCACGGTCCGGAGCGACGAAGTGCTTGCCTTCCTCGTGGCGAGGCAGGCAGGACTGGCGGGGCGACCGAGGGAAACTGCAGGCAATTGCGAAGACCCAGTCCTCGAGGCAGCCCAGCTTACCCGGAAGACCATGGCGAGGGTCGTATCAAGCGTGCATGCATTCTTCAAATACCTCCGGCTTGAGGAGTTGAGGCCCGACGATCCCTCGGCCCTCATCGAGACGCCCCGGCAGGAGCGAAACCTGCCCTCGGTCCTCGCCCCCGGCGAGGTGGACCGCTTCCTCGGCTCGATGGACGGCGAGGATCCCAGGAGCCTGCGCGACCGCGCCCTCTTTGAACTCATCTACTCCTGCGGGCTCCGCATCTCCGAGGCCTCCTCGCTCTGCTTCGACCAGGTCTACCTCGACGAGCGCGTCATCAGGGTGCGCGGAAAACGAAAGAAGGAAAGGCTCGTTCCCTTTGGACAGGAAGCGGCCGCACGGCTGTCGGACTACCTTGCGCGGGGACGGCCCTGGCTTGCGAAGTCGGGCCGGAGCGAGCGCGTCTTTCTGAGCCAGGGTGGACGGGGAATCTCCCGGAAGGGCATCTGGAAGCGTTTTGACCTCGTGCGGAAGACGGCAGGCGTCGATGCCAAGGTCCACACCTTCCGGCACTCCTTTGCAACCCACCTCCTGGCAGGGGGCGCGGACCTCAGGACCGTACAGGAACTCCTGGGGCATTCCGATATCTCCACGACCCAGATCTACACCCACATAGAAGCCGAGGCCCTCGGTGAATACCATGAACAGTACTTCCCGCGTCGCTAGGGCGTTTTGCCGCCGAATTCCCGGTCCGCACGCAAGCGGAGGGGGGAGGCGCGGGCGTAGGTATCCACGGGGGAAAACCGTGGACACGAGGACCGGGATCACGCTTGTGACGAGGCTGGCCATCCAGCGACTGACCTTTCTCAGGGCCGCAGAAAAGCGGAGGCTCGCGGCGGCACTTTCTGGAGGCGTCGATTTTGCCTCACTGGGCTTTTCCGGGCTCGAACTGATTGCCGGACGGCTCCTCCGGACGCGCAGCTGGAATCCCGCTGCAGTCCTCGAGGCTGCAAGGCATGACGAGGAGCTCCTCGCATCGAGGGACATACGCCTGGTCCAGGAGGAGGATCCGGAGTATCCACCCTTGCTCCGCGAGATCCACGATCCTCCCTGGGCACTCTTCGCGCGCGGTGCCCGCCTCGACCATGCCATGCCCTCCATCGCAATAGTCGGTACGAGATCGGCGACCGGCCTCGGAGAGGGTGTCGCCCGCGACTTCGCCTCGCGGGCAGCGCTGGCAGGGCTTCCCGTGGTTTCGGGACTCGCCCGCGGCATCGACGCCGCGGCCCACCGCGGAGCCCTCGCCGCGAAGAGACGCGATCCCGGCGCGGCACCGACCATTGCGGTCCTCCCCGTCGGCATCGACTCGGTCTACCCGCCCTCGAACCGCGGACTCGCTGGTGCCATCCTCGAGTCGGGGGGCTGCCTCGTCTCCGAGTACCCTCCAGGCGATACTGCACTTACCTTCAGGTTCCCCGAGAGGAACAGGGTGATCGCCGGAATTGCCCGTGGTACCCTCGTCGTCGAAGCTCCTGCCGGTTCCGGGGCCCTCATCACCTCGGCCCATGCCCTCGATGCCGGAAGGGATGTCTTCGTGGCGCGCGCCCTGCTTGGTGGGCCGATGAATGCAGGCGCCGACCGGCTGGCGACAGAAGGGGCACTGGCCCTCGGTGAGGTCGGCGAGCTCCTGGCTGACTGGGGACTTGGCTCCCCAGCGGGCGGAAGCCCCGGATCAATGGATGGGGGATTTGTTTCGAGGCGCTTCGCCGAGGACGATTTCCTTGCCGCCTCCCTCCGATCCGAACTCGGACTCGACCTTGCAAAGCGGACCATGAGTGTCGGTACCCCTCCTCTGGCGACTGCAGACGAAACGGACGGCCCCGGCCGGTCCGGGGGAGCCATGCGTGGATAAGAGGATCGAGGACTGGCTCGCCTATCTTGGCGCCGTACGGGGGCTTTCGGTGCGGACCGTGCGCTCCTATCGGGAGGACCTCCTCCGTTTCGAAGCCCACCTCGAGTCAGGAGGTCTGCTGGGCGAGACGGAGGGCGTCGATGCGGCAGGCCCCCGCGACATCAGGGCCTTTTCCGCGCACCTGGTGACGGAGGGCCTGGCACCCTCGAGCGTCAACCGCGCGCTGTCGGCCATCAGGGGCTTCTACCGTCATCGCGTCAGGCACGGCGGACTCCTGGCCGATCCCTCGGGAGAGGTCGAGGGCCTGCCCCTTCCCGACACGCTTCCGCGTTTCCTCCTCGAGAACGAGATGGCAGAACTCATCGCGCTCGCCGAGGGGAACGACTACAGGGCCACCCGCGACCGCGCCCTCCTCGAGGTCCTCTATTCGACCGGCTGCCGCGTCGCAGAGATCGCCGACCTCGATCCCGCGAAGCTTGATCTCATAACAGGTACGATCAAGGTGAAGGGAAAGGGCGCCAAGGAACGTGTCGTCTTCCTCGCCGGTCCCGCGAGGAAGGCGGTCTCGATCTATCTGCCCCATCGCCAGGCCCTCCTCCAGTCGAAGGCCGGCGGGAGCCCGGGCAGTACTGCCCCCGCGAACCGGCTCTTCCTGAGCGCGAGGGGCAGGCCCCTGTCCAGGCGCGGCATCGAGTACGTCGTCGAGGTCTACGCACAGCGGCTCGCCGCCAGGCGTGGCATTGCCAAGCATATTTCACCCCACGCCTTCAGGCACAGTTTTGCGACCCACCTCGTCGGCAACGGCGCGGACATCAGGGCGGTACAGGAACTTCTCGGCCATGCGTCGATCTCGACGACGCAGATCTATACACATGTCGACATGGAGCGCCTGAAACGGGTCTACGACCAGGCGCACCCGCACGGAAGCGGAGGAAGGAACAGATGAGGATACGATCCACGACGGTTCTCGTAGTCCGGCGCAATGGCAAGGTTGCCATGGCGGGCGATGGCCAGGTGACCATGGGTCAGACGGTCATGAAGAACAACGCGAGGAAGGTGCGCACGATCAGGAACAACACCGTCCTTGTCGGCTTCGCCGGCGCCACGGCTGACGCCTTCACCCTCTTCGACCACTTCGAGGGCAAGCTCGACGAGATGCAGGGCGATCTTACGCGCGCAGCGGTGGAGATGGCCAAGGACTGGCGCACGGACAAGATGCTGCGCAAGCTCGAGGCGCTCCTCCTCGTCGCCGACAAGTCGAAGACCCTCCTCCTTTCAGGAACGGGCGACGTCATCGAACCGGCCGAGGATGCCATTGCGATCGGCTCGGGGGGGCCCTACGCCTACGCCGCCGCCCTCGCCTACCTCGATGGAACCGACCTCGGAGCCACCGATATCGCCAAGCGGAGCCTCGGCATCGCATCCGGCATCTGCATCTACACCAACGACCGCATCATGGTGGAGGAGATAGGATGAGCGACGATTTTGACACGATGACACCGAAGCATATCGTCCAGGAGCTCGATCGCTACATCGTCGGCCAGGACAAGGCCAAGCGCTCGGTTGCGATCGCCCTCCGCAACAGGATGCGGAGGCAGCGGCTTCCCAAGGAGATCCGGGACGAGGTCTCGCCGAAGAACATCCTCATGATCGGGCCGACCGGCGTGGGCAAGACCGAGATAGCCAGGCGGCTCGCCAAGCTCTGCGGCGCCCCCTTCATCAAAGTGGAAGCAACCAAGTACACGGAGGTCGGCTACGTCGGCCGCGATGTGGAGTCGATGGTCCGCGACCTCCTGGCCTCGGGCATCCAGTCCGTCAAGGCTGAGCTCCAGCTCGGTGTCAAGGAAGAAGCCGCGCGCCGCGCCGAGGAGCGGGTGCTTGACCTCCTCCTTCCGGGCGTCGGCACGACGGAAACCCCTCCACCGCAGGCTCCGGAGGGCTTCTTCATCGCTGCCCCCGCTCCAACGCCCGTAAACGAGACACGCGAGAAATTCAGGACAATGCTCCGTGCGGGCAAGCTCGATTCGCGCGAAGTGGAGGTCTCTGTCCAGGCTGGGCGCAATCCAGCCATCGAAATCTTCTCCGGCAACCAGATGGAGGAGATGGAGGTGGCCCTCGGTGGCCTGGCGAACATCTTCGGAGGCAAGAAGAAGAAGCGCAGCGTCACGGTCAAGGAAGCCCTCGTCATCATGGCGGCGGAGGAGCTCGACAAGCTCGTCGACCACGACAAGGCTGTCGGCATCGCCCGCGAGCGCGTCCAGGAATCGGGCATCATCTTCATAGACGAGATCGACAAGATCGCCAACCGCGAGGGAAAGGGTGGCTCCGGCATGGACGTTTCCCGCGAGGGAGTGCAGCGCGACATCCTTCCCATCGTCGAGGGCTCGACGGTCAACACGAAGTGGGGTCCCGTCGACACCACGCACATCCTCTTCATAGCGGCCGGTGCCTTCAACGTGTCGAAGCCCCAGGACCTCATCCCGGAACTCCAGGGACGCTTTCCCATCCGCGTGGAACTCGAGCCGCTCAGTGTGGGGGACTTCGTCAGGATACTGACGGAGCCGAAGAACGCGCTTACCGTCCAGTATACCCAGCTCCTGGGAACGGAGGAGGTGACGCTGACCTTCACCCCGGAAGCCGTGACGCGGCTCGCCGACATTGCGGCCACTGCCAACGCCCGGACCGAGAACATCGGAGCTCGCAGGCTCCAGACCGTAATGGAAAGGCTCCTCGAGGAACTCTCCTTCGAGGCGCCCGACATGCACGGCACTTCTGTCGTCATTGACCCTGCCTTTGTGGACGCGAGGTTCAAGGACTTCGCCGAGCGGCAGGATCTGTCACGGTACATACTATGACCGCCGTGAGGATGGCCAGCCTGCCCTCCCGGATGATTCCGGTAAAGCCCTCGTTTATTCCCTCCGATGTACAAAGGTGTACGAAGTCCAGCGGAGCTTTTGAGCTCAGGAGCATCTGATGTTCGAGGACAGCACTTTCGGAAAGACGACCGGCATTCTCAAGCGTGGGCTCGACGTGGCAATGCTGCGTCGGGAGGTCATAGCCAACAACATCGCCAACGCGGACGTGCCCAATTTCAAGCGATCCACCCTGAGCTTCGAGTCGAGTTTGAAGAAGGCCCTCGATTCCGCGACACAGAAGCCCCTCCTTGAGATGAGGACCAGCGATCCGAAGCATATGGGGAACTGGAACGTGACCGACTGGCGCGCCGTGGAACCCCGGAGGACCCTCGACTACCTCACGACATCCAAGAACAACGGCAACAACGTGGACGCCGAGCAGGAAATGATGGACTCCCTCACCAACCAGCTCACGTACACCCTGATGATCCAGGCCGAGAGCTACGAGTTCAACCAGATGAACTCGGTACTGAAGTAAGAGGAGATTGAGACATGGGTCTTTTCACGTCGATCAACATAGCCGCCAGCGGCATGACCGCCGAGCGCCTCAGGTCGGACGTCATCTCCGACAACATCGCCAACGCGAGCACCACGCGCACCGAGGAGGGCGGCCCCTTCCAGAGGAGCCGCGTCATCCTCCGTCCGCGCGTCGACCAGCCGTATTTCAGGATGCCCTTCCTTCCCGAGGGGCTCGACAACGGAATGGGGCAGGGCGTAAGGGTTTCGGAGATCCAGAAGGACCCGAGCCCGCCCCGCCTCGTCTACGATCCCACGCATCCCGACGCGATCAAGTCGGGTCCCGAGGCCGGCTATGTCGAGATGCCGAACGTCAACATCGTGACGGAAATGGTGGACATGATCGCTGCCTCACGCGCCTACGAGGCGAACTCGGCCATGGCCAACGGGTCCAAGGCCATGTTCCTCAAGGCCCTCGAGATCGGGAGGTAAGCGATGGCCATCGGAGCAGTAGGAGCAGGAGGTCTCGACCTCAACGCATTCACGACGGCGCTTGCGAAGGCGAACGGCGTCCAGTACACTGGCAGTGGAGACGCAGGGCTTGCTTTGACAGGCCTCGGACTGAATCCGACGGCGAATGACGCCACGGGGATCGTTGGAATAGGGATGGATGGAGTTGGGCTTTCCGCTGCGGACATCGGGCTTGCGCGCGCCGGAGGATCGGCTTCGCGCAAGGCACCGGCGAAGGGACCGGGCAGCTTCGAGGACGCCCTCCTCAAGGCCATGGACGGGGTCAATGCCGACCAGAAAAAAACGTCGAACCTCATAGAACAGATGGTCGTGGCGCCGGATTCCGTCAATGCCCACGATGTGACGATAGCGATGGCGGAGGCGAATCTTTCGTTGAACCTCGCGCGGACGATCCTCGACAGGATCACCCGCGGATGGAAGGAAGTGATCAACACGAGGTAGGCGGAATGAACGCCAACGGAAGCGGTTTGGGGAAATCGCTTCGGGTGGCGGCCGCCGGAACGGCGGGTGGGCCTTCGGGCCTTCCTGACGTGGCCTCGCATGCATCGGTACTGGGGGGAACATGAACGAATTCTTCAAGAAGCTTCTGGACCAGGTCGGGAAACTCTGGGGCAAATGGACCCTGGTGCAGAAGCTGGTGCTCGGCGGGGTCGTCCTCGCGGCCATCGTGGGCATCGTGGCGCTCCTGTCGGTCTCGTCCACGCCGACGATGGTGAAACTGCTCCAGACACCGCTTGCCAGCGACGACGAGCTCAGGCAGATCACCAGCCGCCTCGATACCGAGGGCATCCCCTACCAGGTCGGCGAGGGCCGCTTGCTCCTCGTGAAAGACCAGAAGACAGCCCTCCGGGCCAAGGCCATCCTCATCCGTGAGGATCTCATCCCCAAGGGCACCGATCCCTGGGCCATCTTCGACCTCGAACGCTGGACCCTCACCGACTTCGAGCGGAACGTCAACCTCCGCAGGGCCATCACCGAGTCGGTCAAGCGCCACATCGAGGCCCTCGACGATGTGGACAAGGCCAGTGTCACGATCGTGATGCCCGAGAAGGAGCTGTTCCAGACCGACCAGAGGCCGGTGACCGCCTCCGTCATCCTCTTCCCCAAGCCAGGCGCGGACCTGTCGCAGAACCGAAAGAAGATCGAAGGAATACAGAGGATCCTCAAGTTCGCCGTCGAGGGGCTTGCGGACGAGAACATAGTGATCACCGACAAAGACGGCATAATCCTGAACGACTTCACCAACCTCGCCGACTTCGACCGCCTCCAGCAGACCAAGCAGGAGCAGAAGATAATCCAGGAGCTCGAGGCCAAGTACCGGGCCCTCGTCCTCAAGGCGCTCCAGCAGATCTACACTGCCGACCGCGTCCGGGACCTCAATATCAAGATCGACATGGACATGTCGAAGAAGATCGTCAAGACCGAGGAATACTATCCGGTGACGATCAAGCCCAGGACTCCGGGCTCTCCCTACGACGACTCGGAAATCGTACCATCCATCACGGTATCGAAAAACACCAACACGACCACCTGGGAGGGCACGGGCTTCAATCCCGAGGGCCCGGCCGGTGCCGAGGCGCAGACGGCCCCGGCCTACAAGGACCTCCAGAACATGGTCGGCAAGATGACGCAGAACCAGACGACACAGAACGAGGACGTCAACAAGCGCAACATCGACGAGATCCATTCGCCGGGCATCGAGCGGGTTACGGTCTCGGCCAACATCGACGGGCAGTGGAACTGGAAGTTCGACAAGAACGGCAAGGCGGTGATCACGCCCCAGGGTGGCCTGGACCGCGAGTACCTCGCCGTGCCCGCCGAGGAGCTCAAGCAGGCGGAGGCCCTCGTCCAGAACGCCATCGGCTACGACAAGTCGCGGGGCGATTCCGTGACAGTACAGAACATCCGGGTCGACCGTTCGGTCCAGTTCAAGGCCGAGGACCAGGACTATCGCAACCAGCAGCAGGTAAACCAGATCATCCTTTACTCGCTCATCGGCCTGTCCATACTCATGATCGCGTTCATCATTTTCAGGATCGTGTCCCGCGAACTCGAGCGCCGCCGCAGGATAGCGGAGGAGAAACGTGCGCTTGAGCAGCAGATGCTCCGCGAGAACGCGATCCGCCAGGCCGAGGAGCAGCAGATCGAGGTGTCGATGTCCGTCGAGGAGAGGAAGCGCCTCGAGCTCCAGGAGCATGCCATCAACATGGCCAAGGACCACCCCGAGGACGTCGCACAGCTCATCCGCACCTGGATCAGGGAGGAGTAGGTCATGGCCAAGCAGGCAGCCGCGAAGGGCGGCGGTGGCGGAGGTGGAGGGCCGGCGGCCGCCCAGCCCGGCAAGAAGGAAAAGCCGAAGTCGGTGAAGGACATGAATGGCCGCCAGAAAGCCGCCATTTTCCTGGTCACCCTGGGTTCGGAGATCTCGGCCGAGATTTTCAAGCACCTCCGCGAGGACGAGATCGAGACCCTCACCTTCGAGA
>JBMOIK010000154.1:0-8873 GCA_049317365.1 Rectinemataceae bacterium
CATGCAGGCCCAGGTCATCGAGGACATGATCGCCCAGGGCGTGGACGCCATCTGCGTCGTGCCCGTCGACATCGCCGCCCTCGAGCCAGTGCTTGGCATGGCCCTGTCCAAGGGCATAGTCGTCATCGCCCACGAGGGATCCTCCCTCCAGAACATCCTCTATGACATCGAGGCCTTCTCCAACCAGGGCCTCGGCGAGGCCCTCATGCAGGTGCTCGCGAAGAGCATGAGCGAGAAGGGCACCTACACCACGATGGTCGGCAACGTCACCAACGCCTCCCACAACGAGTGGGCCGACGCGGCCGTCGCCTACCAGAAGGCCAAGTACCCGGGCATGACCCTCCTCGCCGCCGAGCCGCGGGTGGAGATCATGGACAACCTCGACACCGCCTACCAGCGCGCCAAGGAACTCTTCAAGAAGTACCCGGCTCTCAAGGGCGTCCTCGGCACCTCCTCTCTCTCCACCCCGGGCACCGCCCGCGCCATCGATGAGCTCGGGCTCAAGGGCAAGGCCTTCGTGACCTCGGTCGGCATGCCCAACGAGAACAAGGCCGCCCTCAAGAGCGGCACGGTCCAGGCCGTCATGCTCTGGGATTCGGCCGAAGCCGGCTACGCCATGCTCGCTGCGGCAGTCGCGGTCCTCAAGGGTGAGAAGGTCGCCAACGGCATCAATCTCAAGGCCAAGGGCTGGGAAAGCATGACCTTCGCCCCTGGCTCCACCAAGGTCCTCCTCGGCAAGAGCTGGGTCAACATCACCAAGGACAACGTGGACAGTTTCGGGTTCTGATCGATCGGATAATGGCTCATCCGGGACGCGGGCGGGGACATCGCCGAGCCAGCACAAGCTGACGGCTCGGCGCCCGCCCGCGTTCTTTGTACTCATCCCCCTGTCGGAGGCGTGCATGGCGTCCACGGTGCTCAAGCTGGATGGAATCGAGAAATCGTTTGGCGGGGTGCGGGCCCTCAGGGGAGTCGACCTCGAGATCGGGGCAGGCGAGATACACTGTCTTGCCGGCGAGAACGGTTCGGGCAAGTCCACCCTCATCAAGGTGATCTCCGGTGCGCACGCGCCCGATGCGGGCAGCATCGAGGTGGGTGGCCGGCGTTTCGCGCGCCTCAGCCCCATCGAGGCGATCTCTCTCGGGATCCAGGTCATCTACCAGGACTTCTCCCTCTTCCCCAACCTCACCGTGATGGAGAACCTCGCGCTCAACATGGAGCTGATGGACAAGCGCCTCTTCATGAATTACCGCCGCGCGAGGTCCATCGCCGCGCAGGCCGTCGCGCAGATCGGCTTCGAGGTGGACCTCGACGAGCGGGTGGAAAGCCTCTCCGTGGCCGACCGGCAGCTCATCGCGATCAGCAGGGCCCTGCTCCAGGACTCGAAGCTCATCATCATGGACGAACCCACCTCGGCGCTGACCAAAAAAGAGGTGAAGGCCCTGTTCTCCCTGATCAAGGGTCTCCAGGCCCGTGGGATTTCCATCCTCTTCGTGTCGCACAAGCTGGACGAGGTCTTCGAGATCTCCGAGCGCTACACGATCCTCCGCTCGGGCGAGAATGTCGCGAAGGGCAGCACGAAGGATCTCGACCATCGCGCCTTCGCCTTCCACATGACTGGCCGCGAGTTCTCCGAGGAGTCCTACCGACCCGTCGCATCGCGCGCCGAGCCCGTCCTCTCGGTGAAGGGCCTCTCGCTCGCCGGCTGCTACTCGGGGATCAGCTTCGACCTCGCGCCGGGGGAGATCCTCGGCATCACCGGCCTTCTCGGATCGGGCCGGACCGAGCTTGTCGAGACCCTCTTCGGCATCACGCAACCGGACTCAGGTACTATCGAGGTCAGGGGACGTCCAGCGAAGATCAGGAGCGTCAAGGATGCCATCCGGAAGGGCCTCGGCTACGTCCCCTCCGACCGCCTCACCGAAGGGCTCTTCCTTCCGCAGGCGATCGACCGCAATGCTGTAATCGCCGTACTCGACCGCCTGTCCAACAGCCTGGGATTCCTTCGCTGGAAGGCTGTCGCCGAGACGACATTGCGCTGGATACGGGAGCTCTCGATCGCTACGAAGGATCCCTCGCTCCCGGTACGCACCCTCTCGGGGGGCAACCAGCAGAAGGTGGTGCTCGCGCGCTGGCTTGCGAACGACCTCTCGGTGCTCATCCTGAACGGCCCTACGATGGGCGTCGATATAGGTTCGAAGTACGACATCCACGCCCTGATGAGGAAGCTCGCTTCCGAAGGGCTGGCCATCATCATCGTCTCGGACGACCTACCCGAGGTGCTCGCCTGCGCGAGCAGGATCATCGTCATGCGCGAAGGTGCCTTCGTCCGTGAGCTCGACCCCGCCTCCACAACAGAGTCGGTCCTCGGCGAGCTCTCGACTGGCGTGGCGTAATGTCCTGTCATTTTCGCTTCGCTCAACCGCGCTTTTCGCTGGGCATTGGCCCGCGGCCCGGTGGCGGGCAAACTCCCAGGCGCATTGTTTATGACAGGACATTCAGAGGGGGCGCCATTTGATCACCGCTCGCAGGTTCTTCGCGCGCTCGGAACCCTGGGTTCTGGCCGCCATTGTCATACTCAGCCTCCTGATCCAGGCCCGCTCGGGTCAGTTCTTCACCGGCAACAACCTCGTCGATCTCGCTCGTGCCTTCATCGTGCCAGGTCTCCTGTCGATCGGCTGCATGATGGTGATCGTCTCGGGGGGCATCGACGTCTCCTTTACCGCTGTAGCGGCCCTCGCGATGTACATCACTGACAAGATCCTCCTCCAGTCGGACTATGCGGGCAATGTCATCCTCGCCTACGCCATGTCGGCAGGGTTCGGGCTTTTGATGGGTGCGCTCAACGGTTTCCTGATCGCCTTCCTCCGCCTTCCCACCCTGGTCGTCACGCTCGGGACGGGGAGCCTCTTCACGGGGCTCATGTTCGGGGCCTTTTCGGCGAGCGCCTCCGACGTCCCTCCGGCTATCGTCGCCCACGGCAAGGAAACCCTTTTCACCGCGGCGAACAACGAGCTCGGCCTCAGTTCGAACATGCCCTCGCAGATCCTCATCCTTGTAGGAATGCTCTTCCTTGCCTTCCTTCTCCTTCGCTACACCATGCTGGGCCGCGGCATCTACGCGATCGGAGGCGACGAGGCCGCTGCAGAACGCGCGGGCTTCAACGTGCGGGCGATCAAGATGTTCCTCTACTGCCTTGTCGGCGTGCTTGCGGGGATCACGGGCATCTCGAGGATCTCGATGATGGCCTACGCCGATCCTTCCACCTTCCAGGGCATGGAACTCACGGTGATAGCCGCAGTCGTCCTCGGCGGCACACGCGTGACGGGAGGCCTCGGGACGCTCACGGGGACGATCCTGGGCATTGCCCTGATGATGATCCTCGCGAACAGCCTTATCCTGATAGGTATCCCGACCTACTGGTCCCGCGCCTTCACCGGTGCAGTGATCATCATCGGCACGGGGGTGACAGCGCACCAGATAGCGTCGACCCACCGCAGCCAGCGCGACCTGAAGAAGACGTAGGGGGAGGCCATGAAGAATGAACAGGCGGAGGTCGCCCTTCCCTTGATCCGGCGGGGACGCGACCAGAACCTGGCGCGGCTCCTCGTCATGCTCGGCGTCGTGTTTGCCCTGATGGCGGTCCTCCGGCCGGAACAGTTTGTCACGCCGGCGAATTTCGGCTCGATGATGCGTCAGTTCCCCGAATACGGAATCATGGCCATCGGCGTCAGCCTGACCATGATCACCGGGGGCATCGACCTCGGTGTCGTCGGTACGGCGAACCTCTCCGCCATCCTTGCGGCGAAGCTCATGTTCGCCGCCGTACCCCGCGGAGCGCCTCCCGAGCAGGCCCTGCCCTATCTCGTCCTCGCGGTCCTGGTCGCCCTTGCCTGCGGCCTGGCCTGTGGGGCCTTCGCCGGCCTCCTCATCTCGCGCTTCAAGATCCCCGCGATCCTCGCGACCCTCGGAACCCAGCAGCTCTACACCGGCATCGCCATAGGCATCACGAACGGAAGGCCCCAGAGCGGACTTCCACTCCTGTACTCGAAGATCGGCAACACCGAGTTCTTCGGCCTCTTCCCCCTCTCCTTCCTCGTGTTTCTCGTCGTCGCGGTGGGGATCGCCTTCCTGCTGTCCAGCTCCCGCTTCGGCATGTACCTGTACATGCTGGGCACGAATTCCAAGGCCGCGCTCTACGCGGGGCTCGGCAACACCTCGATCTTGATCCGCACCTACATGCTGTCGGGCCTGCTCTCCGCGGTGGCGGGCCTCATCATGATGGCGCGGGCCAACTCCGCCAAGGCAGAATACGGAGCGCCTTACACGCTGCAGTGCGTGCTCATCGCGGTGCTGGGCGGCATTGATCCGAGCGGCGGCTTCGGAAAGATAGTCGGCGTAACCCTCGCCATCTTCATCCTCCAGTTCCTCTCGTCAGGGCTGAACATGTTCAACAACATCTCGAATTTCTACCGCGATGTGATCTGGGGCGGGGTTCTCATCCTCGTGCTTGTGTTCAACCGTCTGCTCTCGCAGAGGGCGGAGCGGCGCGCGGCCAGGCGCGAAGGCTGAGCGACGGGAGGCAGCCAGACATGCGTGTCCTCAACATCGGATCGCTCAACAAGGTCGGTGGCGACTCCTTCCTCGAAGGCTGGTGTCCTGGCGACGCCGTCCTCCTCCAGAACGAGATCAGCCACCGTGCCTACGCCCTCGAAGAGGCGCTGCGACGCGGCCTCCGGGGCTTCCTCACCCTCGGCGCCGAAGGGCTCAGTTATGCGGGTTCCGACGGCATCGCTGCGGCGGCACTATGCGTCACCCGTGCCGGAGCCGTACCTTCGATTCCGTATCGCAACGAGATCTCATAGCCTGCAGCAAGAAGCGGGCGCAGCGCCCGAAGGAGATTCACGATGGCCAGGATACTGGTAGTTGGAGAGCAGTGGACTTCGGCCACCACCGAGGTCAAGGGACCGATCGCCTATTCCATCGGCGCCTACAAGGAAGATGGGACCGCCCTCGTCGAGGCCCTGCGCTCGCGGGGGTACGAGGTCGACCGCTTCGTCACCTGCCGCGTGCCCGAATACTTCCCGGAGGATGTCGCCCAGCTCCGCGGCTACGATGTCATCTGCCTGAGCGACATCGGAGCCGACGCCTTCCTCTTCCACCCCGAGATGCTGACGAAGTCCATACGTCACCCCAATCGACTCTCGATGCTCAGGGACTACGTGAGCGGCGGCGGCGGCCTCGTCATGATCGGCGGCTGGATGTCCTTTTCGGGCATCGACGGCAAGGCCCGCTACCACGGTACCGCCGTCGAGGAGGTCCTGCCCGTGACCTGCCTTACCTTCGACGACCGCCAGGAATGCCCCGAAGGCATCGTTCCCGAAGCAATCCAGCCATCGCACCCAATTATGAAGGGCCTCCCCTCCCCCTGGCCCTTCTTCCTCGGTTACAACCGTGTCGTGGCCAAACCCGGTTCTTCCGTGATCATGAAGGCCGGCGACGATCCCTTTCTCAGCGCCTGGACCTGCGGAAAGGGTCGTGCCGCCGCCTTCGCGAGCGACTGCGCCCCGCACTGGGGTCCCTCCGACTTTCTCAAATGGGAAGGCTACGCAGCCTTCTGGGGCAATCTTGCAGGATGGCTGGCGGGAGCTTGAGTGCTTCGCCGGTCATTGGGAAACCCCGGCAGACTCAGCCACGGCCCCTTCATCCACGAGCTAGTCAATGAAAAAACTGTCGGAAGTCTCGCAGTATTAGCTCGAGAAGTACCTCGGCGAGACCGCCACCTATGGCGAGAGGGCATTCTCGGTTATCAGGATCTTCGCCGTCGCCCTCGGCACGGTGGAAATGTTTTCGTTCAGATCCGCCTTCCAGTACCTGCTCGAGGGCTCGCCGAAATATCTGTCCTTCGCATTCAGCGCGGCACATAACCGTACCGACGCCGCTCGCGACATGCTGCAGGACCATCTCATCCAGCTCCTCTGATTAATTGCGATGGAACCGCCGAGTTCGATGGATCCGGAGTCCCTTCGGGACGAGAAGGTGAAGGTGTTGGCCGCACTCCCCCGCTACACTGTCGCGGATTTCCACGCGCGCGCCCTTCGCGGCACATACATCGCGGGACGCCAGGGGAGCGAGATACGGGGGGCTTCAAGGTACCGCCGCGCAGGCTCTTCACGATGCCCGACGGCTCCGGCCCGAGATGATTTCTCACCCCATAAAGGACCTGCTTTCGCAGCGGATCTATGGCCTGTGCCAAGGCTACGGGGATCACAACGACCACGATCTGTGGCGCACTGATCCCCTGCTTGGCATCGTCTGCGGTCGCGAAGGCGACGCAGATCCGCTGGCTGGCAAGAGCACGCTCAATCGCCTCGAACTGGGACGTGGAAAAACCAGCGAGACGGAACCAGACGCGGAAGACCTGGGCCTGCGAGCGCCTCTACTGCGCCCGTGGCGAAATGGAAAACCGCATCAAGGAACAGCAACTCTTCCTTTTCGCCGACCGCAGCAGTTCCCAGGCTCCACCTCGGCACTTTCCACTACCTGATACGGCATCCGGTCGCGCGTTGGATCTACCTTCCTACTCCCCGCTGTGGTGGCGGCAATGACAGGGCGGCGGCAATGACAGGGCAGCGGCAGCTGCCTTGTCAACCAGGACTGCTTGATGCATCCTCAAGGAAGCCATCCCCCAACTGAGGAGCCCTGTGTGTTCACCATGAATGATGCTGTCATGACTGCCGGCAAGAATGGAGCCTGCACCATAACCGCTCCTGGCAAGTCCGATTTCTTCATCGACCCGCGAACAGGAACCACCTATTCGAATGCGCCCTTCTGCTATGAGCGGATCCAGGGGGACTTTGTCGCGAGTGTCAGGGTCAAACCGGATTTCCACAAGCGCTATGACGCAGGCGGCTTGTTTGTTTACGACAAGGCAAACAGGTGGATAAAGCTCGAGTACGAGTTGACTGACTTGGGATATCCCTCTGTCGTCACGGTGGTGACGGATAAGCTCTCCGATGATTCCAATGGCGAAAGGAAGGACGAGGTCGATTCCATCTGGCTCCAGGTTGTCAGGAGGGGGAGCACCTGGGCCCTGCATTATTCCGAGACCGGAAAGAAGTGGAAAATGGTACGATTTTTCCAGTTGCCCATGAAGGATGAGGTCAAGGTCGGCCTTGTCGCCCAGTCTCCGGTCGGAGGCGGCTGTAGCGTCGGGTTCTCCAGGCTGAAAATCGGGACCGCGGAAATCGCGGATATGCGGAAGGGGAAATAGGGGAGGCGGTCAATGCGGGCGGAGCCGGGCGAGATCGTGCATCAGGCCCGCGTTCCGGTCGTAGAGCTGCCGGTAGATCCGGTAATGATCATCGTAGATAGGTTGGAGGGCAGACCATAGGGGCGAGCGCATCGCGCAGGATCGAGGAGGCGGCATGCGACAGGGTTTCACTCTCGCGACACGTGCCATGGGAAAAGCGTAGACTAGCTCCGTGCCTCTCACTTCGCCGCGCAACGCCCCCCCCTCCCGCCTCGGAAAACTCCTCAGCACCTGGTTCCCCGCCCTCGGAGAGCGGAACTTCAGGCTTTTCTGGCTCGGTCAGCTTGTCTCGCTCGCAGGAACCTGGATGCAAAACCTCGGCCAATCCTGGCTTGTCCTCGAGCTCACCGGATCACCCGCGAAGCTTGGCCTCGTGAGCGCACTCCAGTTCCTGCCCATGATGCTTTTTTCCCTCGTGGCAGGCCCCTTCGTGGACCGCTTTCCGAAGCGAAAGCTCCTCATCATCACCCAGACCATGCTGATGCTCCTGGCCCTGGCCCTTGCCACCCTCACGGCGACCGGTCTCATCCGTTATTGGAACCTTCTCGTCCTCGCCTGCCTCCTGGGCTTTGTGAATCTCCTCGACATGCCCACAAGGCAGGCCTTCGTCATCGAGCTCTCCGGGCGAGACAAGCTCATGAACGCCGTGTCCCTCAACTCGGCAGCCTTCAACCTCGCTCGGGTCATCGGGCCGGCTATCGCCGGGCTCCTCATCGAAGGCATCGGCATTGCACCCTGCTTCTTCCTGAACGCCCTCTCCTTCGTAGCGGTGATCGCCGCCCTCCTGCGCATCGACGCCGGGAAGAAGGCTGTCGGTGGCCGCTTCACCGGAATCGGCGGGGTCCTCGACAGCGCCCGCGAAGGGCTCCGCTACATCCTCGCCCGGCGGGAGATCGCCCTGCCCCTCGGCCTCCTCGCGGTGATCTCCACGATCGTTATCAACTACAACATCTTCATCCCCACCTTTGCGCGGGGCCCCCTCGGCGGTGGAGCCTCGGGTTTCGGCTTCCTCATGACGGCCATCGGCCTCGGATCCCTCGTGGCGGCCCTCGTCCTTGCAGCCCAGAGCCGGAAGGGCCCCAGCATGAAGCAGCTCTACGGAGGAGCCCTCGTCATGTGCGTTGCCTTTGTCCTTCTCGGCCTCCAGCGAAACTGGCTCCTCTCCGCGGCCCTCCTCGTGGTCATCGGCTTTTCCACCATCTCCTTCACCGCTTCGACCAACGCCCTCATCCAGCTCAGCTCGGACGACGCCCACCGGGGCCGTGTGATGAGCGTCTTTTCCCTGGTCTTCGGCGGAGTTACCCCGATCGGGGCCCTCTACGCGGGCTGGTTCACCGACCAGGCCGGCCCCTCGCTCGCGATCTCGACCAGCGGAGCCGTGGGGCTTCTCGCCACCATCCTGGTCATCCCGCTCGTCCGCAGGGCGAAAAGGAAATGAGCGATGGCACGATCAGCTTGCGAGAAAACCCTCGTGGGTCGAAGGCGGTAGCCTGAAGCGGGAGTTCCCCTCCTCCGGCTGAGCTCCTCCGACCGGTACCAGAACAAGTCCGGCTAGCGAAGT
>JBMOIK010000155.1:0-8856 GCA_049317365.1 Rectinemataceae bacterium
TGGCTCGTCGACCCGGCACCCGTAGTGATCGAGCGCCTCAAGTCCGCCAAGGCCGAACTCCAGGACTTCATGAAGTCCCAGGGCCTCGCCGCGCGACCGGATGAGGTCCACAACCTCCGGGGGGACGACGCGAAGACGGCCTTCATCAAGCGCTTCAAGGAAGTGCAGAGGCTCCAGACCCAGCTCGACCAGTACACCGACCTAAGCGCGACCGAGAAAGAAACAATTGATACCATACTGCCCAAGGACGAGCTCTACGCCTTCCGCGGGGTCTACCTCGAGACGGCCCAGCGCCTCAAGGCCCTCCAGGATAAACCTTGGGAGGAGAAGAGCGAGGAACTCGACCAGCTCGACTTCGAGCTCGTGCTTTTTGCCTCGGCCACCATCGACTACGACTACATCATGCGCCTCATCGCCGACTTTTCTACGAAGAAGCCGGGCAAGGCGACAATGAACCGTGAAGGCCTCATCGGCCTCATCGCCTCGGACGCCAAGTTCCTCGACGAGCGACAGGAGATCACCGAGTACGTCAGGGGCCTCAAAGCCGGCGAGGGCCTCGACGAGGCTGCCATCCGCTCGTGCTACCAGGCCTTCAAGGACGAAAAGTTCGCCCGCCAGCTCAATACGGTCGCCGTGAGCCAAGGCCTCTCTGCAGCTTCCCTCCGCGCCTTCGTGGAGGAGATCTTGAGCCGGAGGATCTTCGACGGGGAGGCTCTGACCGAGCTTCTTGCGCCCCTCGAACTGAGCTGGAAGGAGAGGGCGCGAAAAGAAGAAGCACTTATGAGAGAACTTGTACCATTACTGAAGAAGCGCTCGGGCGGCCGCGATATTTCCGGGATCAGGGTCTACGAGGAATAGGCACGTGGAGGGTCGAAATGGAGAATAGTCAAGTAAAGGCACTCACCGCCCCTTTCGAAGGACACGCACAAAAAACGGAAACCGGGGTTGAATACTGGCTTGCGCGCGATCTTCAAACCTTGCTGGGATACGCCGAATGGCGCAACTTCTTGAAGAGCATCAGCAAGGCTGAAACGGCTGGCGAACTATCCGGGCATCAAGTCGGCGACCATTTTGTCGACGTCACCAAAATGGTCGATCTGGGCTCGGGCGCTCAGCGAGAGATCGAAGACATGATGCTCACCCGCTATGCCTGCTACCTCTTCGGCAAGAGCACGCAGGCCATGAAGGCGCAGTGGCTCGTCCCCGACAATCGCCCGCTCGCGGATTTCGCTCCGACCATTAGACTTAAGGCAAAGGACTTCGCCACCGAGATCACCATCCACAACGCCCGCGAGAATAACCTGAAGACCGAACCGCAAATCTCCAGCGAACACGTCACTAATAATCAGGCCGTGAGGCAAACGCTGCTCACTCGCGGAATCCGCCCCGAAACCCTGCCGGCAGCCGAGGACGTCAAAAAAGTGGAGCGCCGCCTGAGTTCCGACGCAAAGAGTTCCCTCCAGAATCCGGACAAGCTGGAGGATGAATGAGCCTGAAGGACAGCAAAGCAAAGGCGACGCCGAGGCTGAGGTTTCCGGAGTTTCGGGGAGGGGATGGGTGGAATACAGCACGAATGACGGACCTCTACTCCTGCATGAGGAATAATGCGCTATCGCGGGACAAGCTAAACTACGAGCACGGCACAGTAAAGAATATCCACTACGGCGGTATTCATACTAAGTTTTCCACATTGTTCGACATTGGCGAAGAGCGCGTTCCCTACATCAATGCCACCGAAGAGATTCCTGACGCTGATTCAGGCGACTACTGTATCGAAGGCGATATCATCTTGGCCGATGCCTCAGAGGATATGACCGACGTCGGGAAAAGCATTGAAATAATCCGATTGAACAATGAGAGATTGCTTTCCGACCAACATACGATCCTCGCCCGTCCAAAGGACAGAACACTTACTGTCGGGTTTGGTGGTCATTTATTTAGATCTGGACAGATTCGTTCTCAGATCCAGAAGGAAGCCCAGGGGACGAAGGTCTATGCTATATCTGCAACGCGGTTAGCCAACATAGAGATTGCGTATCCAAGCAAAAAAGAAGAACAACAAAAAATCGCCGACTGCCTCGGCTCCCTGGACGAGCTCATTATCGCCCAGGGGAAAAGGGTGGAGGCCTTGAAATCCCATAAACGGGGGTTGATGCAGGAGCTCTTCCCCGGCGAAGGGGAGACTGTTCCGCGGCTTCGATTTCCCGAGTTCCGGGAGGGGGCGGAGTGGGAGGAAGCGCTCCTTGACGAACTTGCGAGGCGAGGTTCCGGACATACACCGAATCGAGGCAACGCGGAGTATTACGACGGTGGAATCAAATGGGTGTCGCTTGCGGACTCCCAACGGCTAGACAATGGATATATTGCCCAAACCGCTAAAGAGATTTCAGAGTGTGGCATAGAGCACTCATCCGCTGTGCTACACGCGGCGGGTTCGGTCATTCTGTGTCGCGATGCAAGTATCGGCAAATGCGCTATCCTAATGGCGCCAATGGCAGTAAGCCAGCATTTCTTAGTATGGACATGCGACACCGCGCTACTTTCCAACTGGTTCTTGTACTACTACTTTCAGACAATGAGACCTACATTTGAGCAGGTAGCATCCGGAAGCACCATCAAAACTATTGGGCTTCCATTTTTCAAACAACTACAGATAGCTAAACCTAGCCTGCGAGAGCAGCAGCGCATCGCCTCCTGCATCTCCTCCCTCGACACCCTCATCGCCGCCGAAGCGGAAAAGCTCGAGGCACTGAAGACCCACAAGAAGGGGCTCATGCAGGGGCTCTTTCCCGCGATGGAGGAGGCTACCAAATGAGCGAACTTACCGAGTTCCAATCCGACATAGAGAGCATCCTAGAACAGGCGCGCGGCAAGGCGCGGTCGGCGGTGAATGCCACAATGGTGGAAGCCTACTGGTTGATCGGCCGCCGGATCGTCGAGGAAGAACAGCGCGGGCAGCATAAGGCCGAATATGGCGCCCGCTTGCTGGAAAACCTGTCAAAGGCCTTGATGTCGAATTTGGGCAAAGGGTTTTCATATGCCATCCTCCGTAACTTTCGCCAGTTCTATCTGACCTTTCCCGACCAATCAATTTGCTACACGGTGTGTAGCAAATTAAGCTGGAGCCACAACCGGCTCATCATGCGGGTGGAAGACCCCCAGGCAAGGGCCTACTACTTGGCGGAGGGGGCCGCGCAGCAGTGGAGCGTCAGGCAACTGGAGCGCAATATTCAGACCCAGAGCTTTCGACGCTTGCTCTCCTCGCAGGGTGGGGACGCAACGAGTGCTGCATTGCGCGGCACTGATCCAGGTGACTTTTTCAAGGACCCCTACGTGCTCGAGTTCCTGCAACTTCCGGAGGCGGGTCCGCTCCAGGAGAGTCAGCTGGAGCAAGCCATCATCAACGAGCTGCAAAAGTTCCTTCTCGAACTTGGAAAGGGGTTTTCCTTCGTCGCCCGCCAAATGCGCATCAGCACCGAGACCAGCCATTTCTACCTCGACCTGGTTTTCTACAACTATCTCCTCAAATGCTTCGTCATCATCGATCTGAAAACCGGCAAGCTCAGCCATCAGGACATCGGCCAGATGGATATGTACGTGCGGATGTTCGACGATCTCAAGCGTGGAGAGGACGACAATCCAACCATTGGCCTTATCCTCTGCGACAGCAAGGATGAAACAGTCGTCAAATACTCGGTGCTTCAGGACAACCGGCAGCTCTTCGCCTCCAAATATCAGCGCGTCTTGCCGACCGAAAAAGAACTGATCGCCGAAATCGAGCGCGAGAAGCGCCTGATTGAAGGGGCCGCAACGTGATGGGGAAACCAGAAGTTTCTTGCGCGACAGTCCGCCTTCCGCCCCTCCGCTACGAATTTTTCGGCTTTGTCCGCGCGCTCTTCACGAGGACGAGCGAGGAGCCCACCCCGCAAGCAACCCCGCAAGCTACCGCGCAAGTTGATCCAGCAAAAGCGCAGCAGGTTTTAGCCTTCTGCAGAGAACCCAGGACCCGAGACGAGATCATGGATCATGGAACATTTAGGGCTAAAGCATCGCGAGCATTTCCGCCTCGATATCCTTCAACCGCTTATCGAGGGCGGCCTCCTCGACCTCACCATTCCCGACAAGCCCAAGAGTCCCAAACAGAACTATGTGACACGGCCAAAGGCCGATCCGAAACCATGACCGAGTTGATCCTCTACACCATCGAGGACGGGAATAGCCAGATCAGGCTCCGCGCGGATGGCAAGACCGTATGGCTCACGCAAGTCGAGATGGTGGAATTGTTCGACACCAGCAAACAGATCACCTCCTTGCGCTTGAAGAATATCTTTCATGACGGAGCGCTGGAGGAGGGGGCAATTGTCAAGGAATCCTTGACAGTTCAAACCGAGGGGGGAAGGCAGATCCGACTCGCCCTTCCCGACCAATCGATTCTCTCCACCTTGTGTAGAGAATTAAGCTGGAACCACACCGGGTTATCTTTCACGGTGGACCAGCGGAATTCAACTCATGGTACCTGCGAGTGGAGTCCGGACGGTCCTTCTCCCAGTCGTACGCGCCGGAAAGTCCGGCAAGGGAGGTCCCTATGCAAGCCCTGCGAATAATCACCGAGGTCGTCGAAGACAGTATTGAGCTGGCAAACCTGCGACAATTCAAGGGAAGGCGAGTCGAAGTCATAATCATGCCCTTCGAGGATGAGCTAGAGAGCATGCGAACCGACTCACTGGCCGGCCTCGCGGGGGCCTGGGGCGACAGCGAGCCCGACTACTCGGCCACGGAAGTGCGGGAAGGCAATCCTGATTATGAAGCGCGGTGATATCGCGCTGGCCGTCCTGCCGCAGACGGACGGTGAGGAAAAGTCGCGGCCGGTCCTCCTGCTCGGCCGACTGCCCGGCTACGGGGATTGGCTCGTGCTCGGCATCTCTTCGCAAGTCGCAAAGGCGGTCGACGATTGGGACTTCAAACTGGACCCGACACTGCCCGAATTTCGTGATACGGGACTGAAGGCACCGTCCATCGTGCGACTCGGCTTTGTCGCCACGATTCCCTCTGCCCGCATTAGAGGCGTCATCGGAGCCTTGCCAAAGCTGAGCATCGATGTGATCGCGGAGCGCCTTGGCGACTTCGTCGCCGGGAGACAGCGATAATGAGTCTCCTTCTCAATCCCAAGAGCACAAAAATGAAAATTCGAATCCGACGAAAGGTTGAACCACAGCCATGACCGACCTAACCGAGTTCCAATCGGACATCAAGCACATCCTCGAACAGGAACGCGGCAAGGCCCAGTCGGTGGTGAATGGCGCCATGGGGGAAACCAACCAGCCGCTTTTCTCCACGCTGTGTAGTGAATTGAGCGGGAGCTATGTAACTCCGATTTCTCCAATTGGACTCAGGAAAACAGAGCCAGTTGAAAGGGGGAGCGCTCATGGATAAGCAGCTACAAAACTTGCAGTCACAGCTTGAATCCGCAATTCAGCGCGCTGACGACGAGGGAATCGAATTCTGGTTCGCCCGCGACCTGCAAGGCCTTTTAGGCTATGCCCGTTGGGAAAATTTCCAAACCGCTATTCTGCGAGCAATGGAGTCCTGCGAAGGGGCTATCCATGCTCCTTCCGACCACTTTCGTGGCGTCACGAAAATGGTCGGGCTTGGCAGCGGCTCGAAACGTGTGCGCTACCCTCAGCGTCTGCCCCTGACTCGATTCCAAATTCGTGACGCACTGCGTCACGAATTGAGCTGGCCCCAGTATCGCCACGTGTTCCAGATAGGCTCGACAAAAGTTCCCGCGCATCTGATGAGGACCATCCATGCAGCGTAACATTGACCCCACCATCGAGCGTTCGATTCAGGATAAGCTCGCCTGGATAGAGGCGAAATACAGCGTGAGGATACTCTACGCCGTCGAATCAGGGTCGCGTGCCTGGGGCTTTGAATCGGTGGACAGCGACTATGATGTTCGCTTTATCTATTGTCATACTGCCCAATGGTACGTGAAAGTATTTCCCGAAAGGGATGTGATCGAGCTTCCGCTTCAAGGCCTTGACGATTACTCGGGATGGGACATCAAAAAGGCGCTCTACTTGCTGTCAAAGTCCAATCCCGTGCTCTATGAATGGCTTCGGAGTCCGATCATCTACAAGGAATGCCACTCGGAAATGGAAGCCTTTCGGAAGGTCGCGGATTTATATTTCTCTCCCATTGCTGCGGCGAACCACTATCTGCACATGGCCAGGGGCAACTACCGTGAGTTCCTGCAGGGGGACACCGTAAAGGTGAAAAAGTACTTCTATGTGCTTCGTCCGATACTGGCCAGCCTGTGGATCATTGACAGGAACCAAGCCCCACCGATGGAATTCGAGCAGCTTCTTGACGGGCATGGCGGAGCCATACGCGATGCGGTTCTGGAGCTCCTGACCCAGAAGAAACAAGGCAAGGAACTTGGCGAGAGACCTCGCATCGCGGCCGTCAACAAGTTTCTCGAGGAGAATATCGAGTTCATCACTGCGAGAATTGGCTCGCTTGAAACTTCGCCCAAGCTTGGAAAGGCCCAATTGGATGAGCTTCTGTGGTCTACGGTGTCTCGAAATGGAGTTATGCCATGACGCCCGACGAACTCACCCTCATCCTCTCCGAAGGCGAGGGCTATCGGAGCGAGTTCAAGGAGCGGCTGTCCGATCTCGACCGGGAGATGGTCGCTTTTGCCAACGCCTCGGGAGGCTTCATCTACCTCGGAATCTCGGATGATCGGCGGGTAGTGGGCTTCCAGCCCGACAACAGGACCCGATCTCAGATCCAGGACATAGCGCGCAACTGCGATCCGCCCATCCACATCCTCATGGAGGAGTCGCCGGGCGTCCTGGTCATCGAGGTGCGGGAAGGCACGGACAAGCCCTATCGTTGCGCAACGGGATTTTACAACCGGACCGGTCCCAACGCGCAGAAGATGAACCGCGACGAGATCGTGGCCTTCGTGAAGGCCGAGGGAAAGGTCCGCTTCGACGAGCTGATTCTGCGCGACTTCTCCGATGGCAATTTCGATGAGGGGAAATTCCAGCGTTTTTTGAGGATGTCGAAGATCAGCCCCGTCATGGAAACAGCCGCCATCCTAAAGAATCTGCACGCAATCGACGTCCAGCAGGGCCGGCGTATCTACTTCAACACGGCCGTCCTCTTCTTCGCACGAAACCTGGCCGACCACTACTTCCACACCTGCGTGACCTGCGCCCTTTACAAGGGTCGCGACAAGGTCACGGTGCTCGACCGTAAGGATTTCAATGCCGACATTGTGGGAAACATCGACGAGGCCATGATCTACCTCAAGCAGCACCTGGATCTCCGCTATGAATTCGACGGCTCCCCGGCGCGCAAGGAGATCCCCGAGATCCCCTATGAGGCGCTGCGTGAGGCGGTGATCAATGCCGTCATTCACCGCGACTATTTCGAGAAAGGCGCAAACGTGATGGTGGAGATCCTTGACGACCGGGTCGAGATCACCAGCCCCGGCAGCCTGCCCAAGGGCCTCAGGCCCGAGGATTTCGGCACAGTGAGCCTCCTCCGCAACCCGAATATCGCCAACCTGATGCAACGGATCGACTACATCGAAAAGATGGGCACCGGTATTCGCCGAATGCGGAAGCTGCTCGAGGAAGCAGGACTGGCCCCGCTTCGCTATGAATTTTCAGGTTTTGTGCGGGCCGTATTCTCACGCCAAGCTACCGCGCAAGCTACCGCGCAAGCTACCCCGCAAGTTACCCCGCAAGTTACCCCGCAAGTTACCGCGCAAGTTACCGCGCAAGTTACCGCGCAAGTTACCGCGCAAGTTACCGCGCAAGATGGTGCGTCCAAAGCGGAACAGGCCTTAGTCTATTGCAGGGAGCCAAGGAGTCGAGATGAGATCATGGATCATCTAGGCCTGAAGCATCGTGAACATTTCCGCCTTGAGATCCTACTACCCCTCATCGAGAGCGGACTCCTTACACCAACTCTTCCCGATAAGCCCAAGAGTCCGAAACAGAAGTACGTGACACGGCGAAAGGACGATCCGAAACCATGAACGACCAAAACCAGAAACAACTCGGCAAGACCCTCTGGAACATCGCCGACCAGCTTCGTGGCGCGATGAATGCCGACGACTTCCGCGACTACATGCTCTCCTTCCTCTTCCTCCGCTACCTTTCGAGCAACTACGAAACGGCGGCGAAGAAGGAGCTGGGCAAGGACTACCCGAAGCCTGAAGATGGGGATGAGACGCCGCCCCTTTCGCGATGGTACAAGGCGAACAAGGCAGACGTTGCCGACTTCGAAAAACTCATGCGCCGCAAGATCCATTACGTGATCGAGCCGCGCTACCTCTGGCTCTCCATCGTCCACCTGGCCAAGACCCAGGACGGCACGCTCCTCGACAGCCTCCAGAAGGGCTTCAAGTACATCGAGGAGGAATCCTTCCAGAGCAACTTCCAGGGGCTTTTTTCGGAGATCAACCTGGCCTCCGACAAACTCGGTCGTAAGTATGAAGATCGCAATGCCAAGCTTTGCTCAATCATCTCGGAGATCGCACGGGGCATGGCCCTCTTCTCCGCCGACACCGACACCCTCGGTGATGCCTACGAATACCTCATCGGTCAGTTCGCCGCGGGCTCGGGGAAAAAGGCTGGCGAGTTCTATACACCACAGCAGATCTCAAGCATCCTCTCGGCCATCGTCACCCTGGACAGCCAGGAACCCAAGACCGGAAAGCGGAGCAAGCTGGAAAGCGTCTTCGATTTTGCCTGTGGATCCGGCTCACTTCTTCTCAACGTGCGCCATCAGATAAAGGAAGCGGGCGGAACCATCGGCAAGATCTATGGGATGGAAAAG
>JBMOIK010000156.1:0-8768 GCA_049317365.1 Rectinemataceae bacterium
CCTTCGACGTTTCCGGCCGGACCTGGAAGCCGCCACCTGCCCTTTCGATGGCAACGTGGGCGGTCCCGTCAGTGCCGCCTCCACTCCCACATCTCCGCAGGATGGAGGCCGTGGATGGGAGGGCAAGGGGGATCTGCTCCCAGGCAAGCCTGTGGCCCGCCTTCGCCCAGGGGCGGGGAGCGGCGAGGGTGAATTCAAGGAGAAGGAAGGATTCACCCTCCTGGGCCATGACAAGAATTTCCGGGGTCCAGTCGAAGGATAGATCCAGATCGGCCTCTGCCTGTGGGGCGATGGCCGGGAGGTCCAGGACACCGCACAGGAGGGCCTGTCCCTCGACCTGCACCGTCCAGAGCAGGCGGATGCCTTCGAGGTCCTCATAGTACTGACGGTTGCCCACGGTGATCCTGCCTGAGGCCGGGTCGGCGGAGCGCGCGGCTATCCTCTGGAAGAGCTTCGCGCATTCCGCGAGGACGGGCTTTATTGAGCGGTCAGGGAATACGAGGCCGTTGCAACTGAAGTCGAGGTCGCTCGGGAGGTCCCCGAAGTCGCCGCCGTACTTCCAGTAGCGCCTGACTTCACGGCCGTCTGGGCCTCGGCCAGCGGGGCCTCGGCCAGCAGGGCCGCAGTCCTCATCGCCGGTGCTGTCAGGGCCGAGGGCGAAAGCCTCGAGGCCCTGGTCGATCCAGTCCCAGATGAAGCCGCCCTGGAGGCCCGGCCAGCGTTCGATGGCCTCCCAGTAGTCGGAAAGGCTTCCGTTGGAGTTGCCCATGGCATGCGAGTACTCGCACATGATGAGGGGGCGGTGATCTTCCGTCGTGGCTGCCCATTCCTCGATGAGGGCGATCGATGGGTACATGGGAGCTATGACGTCCGTGACGGAGGCACCCCTTTTCAGGGAAGCCTGGTCATGGGGACCCTGGCCCCACTCGGGGCGGACGGCACCCTCGTAGTGGAGGGGACGCGAGGGGTCGAAGGCTCGGATCCAGCCAGCGAGGGCATCGTGGTTCGGGCCATAGCCTGACTCGTTGCCAAGGGACCACATGATCACCGAGGGATGGTTCCTGTCGCGGAGGACCATGCGAGTGCCCCGCTCCAGGAAGGCCGAGGCCCAGGCGGGGTCCCGGCAGAGATGGTCATAGTAGGCATGGCTTTCTATATTGGCCTCGTCGACGAGATAGAGTCCGTAGCGGTCGCAGAGATCGTACCAGCGCTCATCGTTCGGGTAATGTGAAAGCCGCACTGCGTTGAAATTGTGGCCCTTGAGGAGCTCGATGTCGCGCAGCATCCCCTCGAGGTCGAGGGTCTTGCCCCGGCAGCCATCATGCTCGTGCCGGTTCACTCCCTGTATGAGGACGCGCTGGCCGTCGATGAGGAGCTTCCGGTCCCTGACTTCGAGGTTGCGGAAACCGAGGCAGAGTGCGCAGTGCTCAACCTCGCGGCCCAGGGGCGACACGAGGCTTACGACAAGTACATAGAGCGCAGGATCCTCGTGGTTCCAGGGGCGGGGGACCTCCAGGGGCAGCGAAAAACGGGCTTCCCATCTCGAAGCCCGATAGCGGGCTCCGACCACGGCCTCTGCCGCAGCGACGAGGGGTCCGGGGGAGGGGGCTTCGCCCGTAGAATTCGCAGGCGCAAAATCCCCAGGTGCTGAACGGAGGGCACACTCGATGCTCAGCGGCTCCCCGATCGGACCATGGAGGGCGACGCGCACGAGATAGTCCCCGAAAAGGGGTCCGGGATCCACTCCCGGAGGGAGTCCCGTGGCAGCGTAGTCGGCAGGCGCGGTTCTCGCAGGGACGCTTCCGCCAGCGGGGTCGAAGGCAAAGCCGAGCCTGACTGCGGCCTCGATGCTCCCCGAAGACCTGTCCTCCGACAGGACGGGCCTCGAGTCCACATCGGCTATCCAGGCGAAATCAGTGCAATACAGATAAACGCTCCGGTAGATTCCACCATACCACCACTGGTCCTGGTCCTCGACAAAGCTCGCGTCGCCGTAGCGGATGACCCTGAAGACCAGGAGGTTCCGGCCCGGCACGAGCGCGTCGGTGATGTCGAACTCCGAGGGCAAGCGCGTGTCCTTCGAGAAGCCCAGGCGTCTTCCGTTGCACCAGGCTTCGAGGAAGCTCTCGGCGCCACCGACATGGAGGACCACGCGCCGCCTCTCCCAGCTGGCGGGAAGGTTGAAAGAGGTCCTGTAGAGGCCGGTGGGATTGTGGCTGGCTGGAGCCGAGGGCGGGACATTGCCGAAGGGCATGACCACGTTCGTGTAGTGCGGCTTGTCGAAACCCTGGAGGGTCCAGGTGCCGGGAACTTCGAGGTCCTTCCAGGAAGCGTCATCGAATGAGTCTTTCGGAAAGCCCTCGGGCGTCGCTTCGGGATTCGTGGCGAGGGCGAAGCGCCAGGTCCCGTCGAGGCCCAGGCGCCAGGGATTGCTTTCCTCGCGCCGGCCTGCTGGCCCGATTGCCGCCGCCTCGAGGGCATCCCTGGCATGTGGCCAGGGCAGGAGGGGGCTCCGCATGGGAAGCCTGCCTTCGCCGGAGCGTCCGGGGTCCTCCCAGGGCTTTCCCGAATTGAAAAGACCAGTTGCCATGATTCTGGACCTAGCCTTTTTCTGCGCCGACGGTCAGGCCCGAGATGAAGTAGCGCTGGAACAGGAGGAAGACGCCCAAGGGCGCGATGGCGGCGATGATCGAGCCGGCGGCTGTCATGTTGTAGTAGGAGACGAACTCGCCCTGCATGTTCGCCAGGCCAAGAGTTACGGGCTTCAGGCTGTCCGACTGGATGAGGACCAGCGACCACAGGAGGTCGTTCCAGATCCACGTGAACTCGAGGACGCCCAGGGCGGCGAGGCTCGATATCGAAAGGGGCATTATGATCTTCCGGTAGATCGTCCACTCGCTCGCTCCGTCGATGCGGGGCGCCTCCACGAGGCTGAAAGGTATGGTCCGCATGAAGTTGCGGAGGAAGAAGGTGCAGAATCCGAGCTGGAAGGCGATGTGGAAAAGTATGACACCGGGCCGGGTGTCGCGGAGGCTGAGGGCGTCGGAGAGCCTGAACACGGGAATCATGAGCATCTGGAAGGGGATGAGCATGCCCGCGATGAAAAGTACCAATACCGCCTTGTTGAGCCTGAAGCGGTAGAAGGCGAGGGCGAAGCCGGAGAGGCTCGACACAAGGAGGGCACCCACCACCGAGGGTACGGTGATGAGGAAGGTGTTGAGCACGTAGCCCGACATCCCGACCTTGTTCCAGACCTTCGTGAAATTGTCCCAGTGCAGGACCTTCGGCGGCGTCCACATCTTCGAGCTGCCCATGATCTCGTCCATGCTCTTGAGCGAAGTGAAGATGGCGATGAGGATGGGCAGGAGCCAGAGGGCGACGATGAGGGTGCTGAAGACGTAGAAGAGGAGGGTCAATAGGGTCTTCCTGGCGTCCGGCCCGTTTTTCCGTGTTTCCATCGGAGCCTACCTTTCCGTCTCGTCGCGGAGGACCCGCCCGATATAGACGAGGATGAATACCAGTGTTATGAGGAACTGGACCACGGCGATGGCCGAGCCGTAGCCGAAGTCGCTGTAGCCGAAGGCCGAGGTGTACATGTAGCTCGCGAGCACCTCGGCGGCGCGTGCCTTGGTGTTGGTCATCACGTAGATGATGTCGAAGGCCCGAAGCGAGTCGATGATCGAGATGGTCATCGCGACAACCGTGGCCGGTGCCAACAGGGGGATCACGATGTGCCTGAGGCGCTGTCCCCAGGTCGCTCCGTCGATCATGGCGGCCTCCACGAGTTCCGCAGGCACGCCTTTCAGGCCCGCGAGGTAGAGGATCATCACGTAGGGTACCTGCCGCCATACGCCGACTGCCACCAGGGCTCCGGTCATGTAGCGCTTGTCCCCGAGCCAGGGCTTGGCCAGCTCCTCGAGTCCGATGGCGCGCAGGAAGCCGTTGAGGACTCCGAAGTCGGGCGAATAGATCCACATCCAGATGGTGCCGATCACAGCGAACGAAAGGGTCATCGGAAGGTAGAAGAGGGTCTTGAAGGCCTTGTTGCCGCGGTGCTCGTTGTTGAAGAGCATGGCCACCCCGAGTCCGAGGGGAATGGGGACCAGGAGGAAGAGGGCCAGCCAGATGATGTTGTTCTTGATCGCGAGATAGAAGGTGGGATCGCCCAGGAGTCGGGCGAAGTTGCGGAAGCCGACCCACTGGATGCCATAGACGATGCTGTCGCGCTTGGTGAAGGCAAAAGCCAGGCTCTGGCAGATGGGAAGGATCACCCAGACTGCGTACAAAATGAGGGGAAGCGCCAGGAAGGCCCAGGGAGCCCAGGGCGGGGCACCTATGCTTTTCTTCACTGTCTGCCTCCTCTGCCGTGGCGTCGCATTCCGCTTCGACGCAGAAAAGCCGCGGGCGGGCTGCGGGCTATCCCCGCCTGGCCCGCCCCTCCGGCTATATCCCGGCTATATCACTGCACTCGTATTTACTTCAGGTCAGCGTAGATCCGCACGCGTTCCTTGTCGAGGGCCGAAAGTGTGTCCTTGTATCCGTCGGGGGCCTGGAGGATGTCGACGATGGCGTTCATTCCCTTGGCAGCCATTTCCTCAGGAGCGTCGCGGTCGTAGAACTGGGCAGCGAAGGCCGCGCCTTTGACCATCGCGAGACCACGCTCGGCTTCGGCGTTGGGCACCGGTACCGTGAAGTTGGCCGACAGGCGGCCGAGGGGCTTGTTCATGAGCTCCTGGGCCTGCTTGGTGGCGATGAAGGCGATGAATTTCTTGGCGGCAGCCTTGTTCTTGGCCTTGGCGGGGATCATGAAGCCGTCTGTGGGCGTATCGACGCCGTAGTCGGGCCTTCCGACCTTCGGGAAGGAGAAGAAGTCAATGGATGCCTTCTTGTCGGCGGGCACCGAATCCATGATGAACTGTCCCATCAGGTACATGCCGGCGTTGCCCTCGACGAGGGGAGTGACCGCTTCCTGCCAGGAGTAGGAAGCCGCGTTCTCGAGGATGTAGCCCTTCTTGGCGAGGTCGGCGATGTAGCCAAAGGTCTTGAGCACGCTCGGGTCGGTGTAGGAAACGGTACCGCCGGTGAGCTTCTGGTGGGCCACCCCACCGTTGACGGCGACGTTCATGTAATCGAACCAGCCGCCGGCGGTCCAGGTGTCCTTGGCGCCGATGGAAATGGGGGCTACGCCGTTTTGCTTGAGGGTTTCGCAGACGGAAAGGAACTCATCCCAGGTCTTGGGTACGGAGAGCTTGTACTGGGCGAAGACGTCCTTGTTGTAGTACACGGCCCACCAGTACCAGGACTGGGGCATGAAGTAGATCTTGCTGTTGTAGGAGGCGGCAGGCTTGAAGGCGGCCGGGAACTCCTTTACGAAGGAGCCACCGGGGAAGGTGGATTCCGGCAGGGGCTCAAGGAGGCCCTTCATCGCGTACTGCTGCATTCGGAAACCGGCGAACCAGGTCAGGACGTCGGGGGCGTCCTTCGCTGTCAGGTAGTTCACGAGCTGGGTCTTGAACTGCTCGTGGGCAACCGTATTGACCGTGACCTTGATGGCGGGGTTCTGCTTCTGGAACTCCGCGACGAGGGCGGCGAAGGCGTTCTTCGGTGCCTCGTCGGACATGTACGACTGGACAACGAGCGGCTGGGCTCCGATGGACGCGGCGATGCCGAACAGGGCCAGAAGACTGAGACTAGCTTTCCTCATTGGGACCTCCTCTTGGGGTGCTTACGTTTCCGTATCCTACGGTAAGCGCTTACAGTCGTCAAGCGTATTCTTCCGGAACCAGCGTTTTTGCTCCCGCCCCTGGAGACAGGCCTTTTGGTGGCTGATCAGCCATGCCGGGGTCCTGTGGAGTCCCTGATGACAAGCTGTGGGGCGATGAGGATGCGGCGTGGCTCGGGATCCTTCCCCTCCATCGCCTGGAACAACAGATCGACGGCTGAGCGGCCCTGGCTCCTCATCTTGAGATCCACAGAGCTCAGTCCCGTCGAACCGGAGATGGCCAGGATGGAATTGTCATGTCCGCAGATCGAGAGTTCTTGGGGGACAGGGATGCCTGCCCTGGCTGCGGCCTTCATGGCTCCGCGGGCCATGAGGTCGTTGCAGCAGAAGATCGCGCTCGGGCGAGGACTCACTGAAAGGAGCTTGGAAACCGCAGCCTCGGACTCGGCGATGGCTTCGGCAACGTTGCCGTCCGGGATGCCTACAATCCTGTCCTGCCTGGCCTCCTGGCCTTGACCTACCAGGCGTGCGCGCCACACTTCCTCCTTTATATCGTAGGAATAGCCGACAAGGCCTCGGACAAAGGCGATATCTTCGTGTTTCTGGGCAATGAAATAGTCCATGACCTCATGCATGCCCTCGCGCTGGTCGACGATTACCGAATGGAGGTCACGGATGTCGGGGTCGGGCTGCACGAGCACGAGGGGAAGCTGAGCCGCCATGCCCTTGAAGAATCCAGAACGGACATTTCCTATGGCGGGATCGATGACAATGCAGCCATCAACCCGTCGGGACATGTGCTCCTTCAGGTATCTCCTTTCGAGGGCTTCATCGAGGTCGGTGGAGCACAGGAGGAGGGTGAAGTCCCGTTCCCGGAGGCGCCGCTCTATGGCTTCGGTGATCTCCATGTAATAGGAGTTTGTCATGCTCGTGATAAGGACACCTATGCTGCGCGACTCTGCCCCTGATAGGCCGCGGGCGAAGAAGTTTGGTACATACTCGAGTTTTCGAACCGCTGCCTGGACCTTTTTCATCGTCTCTTCCCGGACCGGGAGCTCGTTGAGAACGCGCGAGACCGAGGCGATGGATACCCCCGCTTCCTTGGCGATATCGTGGATCGTGGGCATTGCAAGCTCCTCCGGATTCAGTAAGCGCTTACTGTTTTATCTGCGCAAAGGCCCTGAAGTCAAGCTTGGAAAAATGGCTCTGGCTATCCGGCGCGTCCAGCCTCGGCGGTTTCATGACCTGCTTCCATTCTCGCATGGATCGGCTTTGCAGGATGTTTTCTTCCAGCTCATGCTTGATAATTTTCGATAACGGTTGACATTCCAGAGGCCACCCTATAGTACTTCGGACAGAAAGCAAAAAAACCGGAATGGATGTCCATGGCGCGGAGATAGGGCCGGAGGGCTCTCACGTCATGGAGGGCAATCCGGGAACCGGGGCCGTCGGCAGGTGGCCCGTGACTGCAAGGAGGGAGCAAGATGGATGATTATCGCTACGATAATCAAACTGTACGGGGATACATAATCTCCGCGATCGTGTGGGGGGTGGTCGGGATCGTCATCGGCCTCTGGATATCCATCCAGATGTGGATGCCGTCGCTCAACTTTCCGCCATTCTTCACCTACGGGCGGATGCGCGTTGTCCATGTCAGCATCCTGGCCTATGGCCTGGGGATCGGGGCCATCTTCGGCATCTCCTTCTACATCGTGATGCGCCTGACAAAGCGCCCCCTCATGTTCCAGAAACTCGCACGGCTCCAGCTCTGGGTCTTCAACGTGGCCATCTTCGCCGCGATGCTGAGCCTCTTCGCGGGCATGAACCAGTCCCTCGAATACGCTGAGTTCGAGTGGCCCATCGACATCGGGGTGGTCCTCCTCTGGGTCATCTTCGCGGTCAATGTCTTTGGCACGATAATCAAGCGCAAGGAAGAGCAGATGTACATCTCGCTCTGGTTCATCATCGCCATGGTGGTGACCGTGGCGGTCCTCTACATCGTGAACAACCTCGCCATCCCCGTGAGCTGGGACAAGTCCTACTCCCTCTACGTCGGCGTCAACAGCGCCAACATCGAGTGGTGGTACGGCCACAACGTGGTAGGATTCCTCCTCACGATGCCCATCCTCGCCATGTTCTACTACTTCCTGCCCAAGTCGACCGGACTTCCGATCTATAGCCACCGGCTCTCGATCGTCGCCTTCTGGTCCCTCGTCTTCGGCTACCTCTGGACCGGGGCCCACCACCTGGTGTATTCGCCGCTGCCCGACTGGATCCAGACCCTCGGCATAGCTTTTACCGTATTCCTCATCGCGCCTTCCTGGGGCTCGGTGGTCAACGGCTACTACACCGTGGGCCAGGACTGGAAGAAGATGCAGAGCAACTACCTCACCAAGTTCTTCATCCTCGGCATCACCTTCTACGGCCTCCAGACCGTACAGGGTCCGACCCAGGGCCTCCGCACCGTGAGCCAGCTGATACATTTCACCGACTGGGTACCTGGTCACGTCCACATGGGCACCATGGGCTGGGTCACGATGATAGTCTGTGCCTCGGTGTACTACATAATTCCCAAGATCTATGACATCGCGATCCACAGCGAGAAGGTCGCCAACATCCACTTCTGGCTGGTCCTGATCGGACAGCTCATCTTCTCCATCTCGATGTGGATCGCGGGACTCATGCAGGGCTCGATGTGGAAGGCCACCGACGCCGATGGCAGCCTCTCCTACACCTTCAACGAGGTGCTCGCGAGGAACTTCCCCTACTGGGAACTCCGGACTGTCGGAGGACTCATCTTCACTGTCGGCATGCTGTTCTTCATCTACAACATCGCCATGACCATCGTCACCGGAACGCGCCAGGGCGCGAAGGCCCGCAAGGGCCAGGCCGCAGCCGCGGCGAAGGCGTAGGAGGGCATCATGGCAAAGAACCTGGCCTCACGGCCCATCCTCTTCGCGGTCACTGCCGCGGCTGTCATCCTCGTCGGCACGATCGTCACGATGTTCGTCCCGATGCTTACGGTATCGATGCATCCAAGGCTCGA
>JBMOIK010000157.1:0-8745 GCA_049317365.1 Rectinemataceae bacterium
GGTCGCGTCCTCGAAGCGCTTCTCCTCCCAGGGCACCTGGACATAGGCGTCGTTGAGGTTGGCGTAGAAGAACCTCGTCGTGCTGCCGTCGGGATTTATCGCCGTCTGGATGATTGACTTGTCGAAATTGGCTATGGTTGTCTGCTGTTCGATCAGCTCGATCCTCTTGAAGGTCGAAGGTAGCTTCGATCCCACCTGGTTGCCGAGCTTGGACAGGCCCAGTTCAATGCCAATGCTGAATAATGCCATGCCTATGAGGGCGAATATGACACCGATGAAAAGCTGGTCCGGATGGGGAAGCTTCTCACGGAGGACCACCGCCAGCACGAAAATCAGGAACAGCACGAGAGGGAGGATCGCCTGGACGGCAGCGGCACCGTTGCGGGCCAGGAGGTCCGGCAGATCGAGGCCTGAGGCTCTCGACACATCCACCCTGGCCACCGCTGCGCGCACCGCCTCCTCGCTTCCGAGCGCTGCGATGCGCTGTTCCTGGGATCCGCTTCCGACCGCCCAGCGTTCGAGCGTGATCGAGTCGCCTTTGCCCAGGACGCGGGTCCTGAGGCCCTCGTCGCTTCCCAGCCTCGCCACATAGGAAAGCATCGCTGCCTTGTCGTCGGCCCACAGGCCGCCCTGGGCCTCGAGCGAGGCATTGCGGAGTGCGTAACCGATGAGCGCGTCTTCCGACTCGAAAAGGGCGATGGCCTTTTCACGGTTGGCTGGCGCAAGGAAGGCCTTCTGGTCCATCGGAGCAGGCACCGATGGGAGGAGGATGATCCCGAGGAGGAATACCGTAACAATTGGAAATAATGAGGCGAGGGTGACCACGCCGAAGCCGCCGGCTTCTCCTCCGTCCTTGCTGGTCATCCTGCTGACGCCGATGCCGAGGGCGAGGACGAGTGGCACGGTGACCGGTCCGGTGGTGACGCCACCACAGTCCCAGGCCACGCCGCTCAGGTAGGCGAGGTTCGGTTCGAAGGTTGCCCAGATCGAGAGGGCCATCGTTACCGGGACACCGATGTACAGGAAGGGTTTGAGGGACCAATTGTAAAAGAACCTGAGCATGCCCGCGAGCACCGCCAGGCCGACGCCGGCACCGACCGTGATCTTGAGCAGCATCGCATACTTGTTGAGTACAACAAAGAGGAGGGGCGCGTTCCAGGCCTTGATGAAGGATCCTGCGACCTGGAGGACACCGATGGCGGGTTCGGCGAAGGTCACACCTACGCCGAGGATGACGGAAAATATGAGTATCACGGGGAGTTTCGTCTTCTGGGGCAGCCGGATCCCGATGGTCTCGCCGAGCGGCATGAGGCCAAGGAAGAGGCCTTCCATGAAGAATGCCAGGCCCAGCACTATGACGGCAATGCCCGAGGCGATGATGGCGGCGTCGGCGATCGGGATGCGGAGCGCGACTACCTGGAACAGCACGAGGTAGACGACGATCAGGGCCACGGCCTTGATCTGTTCCATGATCTTCCTGCCAACGTAGGGCAGGACAAGGTTGACTTTTTCCTTCAGGCTCAGATGCAACCGTTCGAGCTGTCCAGCCGCTTCTTTCATCTTATTGCCTCCGTTGTTTCAGTCATCGCCGCAGCTGGTGCCCAGTAGCACGGCCTGCCTATCAAATCGCAGGATCTTAACATGCCTTCTTTTTTGCGCATAGGGTAAAATTTGATTGAAATCCGGGCATTTCCTTTCGCATAGGCAATTTCCCCTCAAAGCAGTACAGTTGCTCGATCATGGAACTCCTTCAGCCCGATGCCCAGGGCATCGCCCGCGCTGCCAGGGCCCTTGCGGAGGGCCTCCTGGTGGCCATCCCGACCGAGACGGTCTACGGACTCGGGGCCAATGCCTTTGATGCTGCGGCCGTAGCCCGTGTTTTTGAGGTTAAGCGGAGGCCGGGCTTCGATCCCCTCATCGTCCACATCGCCGACATCGCGAGCCTGGCCCTGGTGGCCTCCTTTCCGAACGCGTTAGCCGAGCGACTGGCCGAGGCCTTCTGGCCCGGGCCGCTGACCCTCATACTACCCAAGACTTCCCGCGTCCCGGCCCTCGTGACCAGTGGCCTCGACACGGTGGCTGTGCGCATGCCTGCCCATCCTGTCGCGCGGGCGATAATACGAGCCTCGGGAGTTCCGGTGGCTGCGCCGAGCGCCAACCCCTTCGGCTACCTCTCTCCCACGCGCGCCGAGCATGTAGTCCGCATGCTCGGGGATGCCATCGACTTTGTCGTCGACGGGGGCCCGACCGATATCGGGGTCGAATCGACGGTCCTGGATGTCACGGGGGGGCGACCGCTGATCCTCAGGCCGGGTGGCCTGCCCCGCGCTGCGATCGAGGCAGTCGCCGGAAAGGTGGACCTCGTCGACCGCGCCAGTGCGACGCCCACGAGTCCGGGGCAGCTGGCGAGCCACTACGCGCCGCGCGCGAGCCTCCGCCTCGTGGCAGAGGGGGCTCTCTCCGACGCCTGCGTCGGGGAGGGCGAGGGCCTCGTCTTTTTCAACGAAGCCTCGCGCGCTGCCTACAACGCCCGCCGGGGCTCCTCCGGCCCGACGGTCAGCGAACGCATCCTTTCGCCCGGTGGCGACCTCCGCGAGGCGGCAGCTGCCCTCTTTGTCGTGCTGCACGAGTTGGACGAAGCGGGTGTCCGGGGCATCTGGGCGGAGCGCGTTCCCGCTGAGGGGCTCGGCCTCGCGGTCAATGACCGCCTCTGGAAGGCTTCGACGAAGCAGTAGACCTGGCACGCGGCCCTGCCGCGCCAGCCAGCGCTGAGCGGGCGGCCCCAGGCCTGGTGCGAGAGCAGGGCGCTCAGCCGGGGAAGGCGAGCTCCACGGCCTGGATGAAATCTTCATAATTGAAGGGTTTCCGGAGTACCGTGCCGTAGCCGTGCGACTCGGGGTCGACCGGGTCGCCTTCGAGGTAGCCGCTGGATACCAGGATGACCGGACCAGGATCGTGCTCCTTCATGCTGACGAGGAAGTCGGTTCCCAGGGAGCCTCCGCCGAGCTTCCAGTCGATGATGACCAGTTCGGCCCTGCTGTTGCGGGAACGATTCCTCTCCCATTCGGCCTCGCCCTCCGGAACCGAGGCTACGGCGACCAGAAGGTAGCCGGCGCGGGCGGCCATGTCATGCGCCAGGTCTCGGATGCCTTTCTGGTCATCGATCAACAGGATGCGACGGCCGGGTTTCGATTCGATTTTGACCCCGAGCGCGAGGGCTTCGGGGCTCCGGGGAGGAATCGCCGGCAGGAAGACCCTGAATAGCGCCCCTCCCCGGGAGCCATCACCTGCCGAGATCGTGCCGCCGTGCTTCCTGACCACTGCCTGGCAGATCGCCAGTCCGAGCCCCGAGCCCTCCTTCCTGGTGGTGAACCAGGGTTCAAAGAGCCTGTCCCTGACATCGGGCGGAATGCCCTTCCCCTCGTCCTCGACCTCGAAGCGGACCCAGACGCCCGGGCCAGGGCTTTCCGGGCCCTCCGCGCGGTGGAGCCTCACCCTGACGAGCCCCCCCCTCGGCATGGCCTGGGCTGCGTTGATGATGAGGTTCTGCGCCAGCTGGAAGATCTGGCTGCGGTCCCCGAGTATCCAGGGGAGGCTGGGTCCCACCTCCAGCTCGATCCTGGTCCCGAGGTTCGGAGTCTGGAAGGAACTTACTTCCGTGGCCAGATCCGCCGGGTCGACTGCGGTCTTGGCAACACTGCCGCCCTTGGAAAGCATGAGGAGCTGGCGCGTGAGGTCACGGGCGCGGAGTGAGGCCTTCTCCGCCTCTCCCAGGAGTCGCCGGGTTTCGATAATTGTAGGCGACTGTTCGGTATCTTCCTTGAACAGATCGTCCAGCTCGAGGGTAGCGAGGCTGATGTTGCCCATGATGGCTGCCAGGAGGTTGTTGAAATCGTGGGCGACCCCTCCGGCGAGGATGCCGATGGCCTCGAGGCGGTTCGCCCGGAGCATTTCCTCGTCGAGGCCGTTGCTGGACTCGTCTTTGCTGCCAGCAGCCTCAAGCTGGCCACGGCGGGTGCTGCCCATGAAGCCCCGGATTTTTCCGTCCAGATCGACGAGGAGGGAGACGGTCACGATGCCGGGAACCAGCGTAGCATCCTTGTGGATGTGGAGAGCCTCGTAGCTCCGCCAGCCTTTCGCGGAGGAATCCGCGAGAAGTTCCGCATGGATTGTCCGGGCCCGGATCATGGATTCCGGGGCGAGGATGCCCTCGGGTGGAAGCTGGAGGTACTCCTCCCTTGTCCATCCAAGGAGATCCTCGATCGCCGGACTCACGTACATTGTGGTATGGGAGATGTCGAGGGCCCAGACCAGGTGATTTCCCGCTTCGGCAAAGACTCGGTAGAGGTCTTCCTGCGATCCGTTCCAGCGCCTGTCCGCCATCTGTCCCGGCCCATCCTGTCCCGACCCGGGGACCCTTCCGTCAGCATTTCTGTCCATACAGGAATGATAGTCCCCCCGCTCGTGGGGACTCAAGGACAGCCTGCCTTGAATTTTCGCTAAATCCTTCTCCAGCCGCGCCGATATTCGGGATGGAGGGTCCTGCCATGACTGGAGTTCTAGCTACGAGCGCTGTGCCTCTTTCCTATGCGTACTCGAGCACCGGAGCGGGAAAAATGAGCCTGCCCGTAGCGGCCAGCGAACTCCTCTACTCCAATTTCCAGCATGTGAGCGGCGTCGCGGCTTCACCAGGGCAGCCTGTCGCCTCCATCGACCGTCTCAAGATCCTCGACACCCTCATCGAGCGCCTCTCCAGCATGAAGTCCCAGCCCCTCGAGGCAGCCCAGAAGCCCGAGGGAATGACTTCCGAGCGCATCGACGCCCTCATCCAGCAGTACGGCTCCGAACTCAGGACGGCTGCAGTGGCTCCGACTACACCCTATTCCTTCTCGGCTCCCGTCGAGTCCGGCATGCTGTTCAGCCTCGCGGCCTGAGTATCGCCCGCACAGATTCAGCGCTTCCCTTCCCGTAATACAGGGCTCCATACCGTGCGGCAGCGGAAACGATCTTTCGGCCGTACTGGCGGGTCTCGTCAAAGGGGAGGGTCTCGAGGAAGAGGTCATCGGGAAGCCACCCTGATTCAGCCACCCAGCGCTTGAGCCGCGTCCGTCCTGCGTTGTAGGCGAAGGCCGAACGGATGGCGCGGCCTCCCGTCTCCAGATAGAGGTCACGCATCATCTTCATGCCCAGCATGAGATTGTCCGAAGGCGACTCGATGGACCACTCTTTCATCTTGAGCTTGCCCGCGAGCTCCTTTGCGGTGGCTGGCATGAGCTGGGCGAGGCCTGTGGCACCGACCGGGCTCTTGACCCTGGGGTCGAACCAGCTTTCGGAGCGGACGAGGCCAAGGGCTACCTCCTCGGGAATGCCCGAATCGCCCAGGGCGGCCTGCAGCTCGGAGAGCCAGGGGCGTGGGTAGAGGAGTTCCTGGGTCCGCCGGGTTCCCCCCGAACGCGAGTCGAGGCTGTTGGCAAAGCGCATCGACCAGGTGACCTGCCCGAGTTCAGAACAGGCTTCGGCGAGTGAGAGGAGCCTTGAGTCCTCGAGGAAGTCGAGTCGCGTCGATGCCAGGCTCCAGGCGAGTTCGGGCATGCCAAGCGCGACAATGCCTTCCAGTGCAGCTGCAATGCTGTCTGTGCCCGGGGGGGCAGTACGCGCAGCAGGGTTTGCGCCGGATCCTGTCTGGGCCGCTCCAATGGGGGGGAGGTCGCGGCCAAGGCGGGCAGCGGCTGTCAATCTGTAATAGTCGGGAGCCTCGGCTATCCCGAGGACTGCCTCGAAGCGGGCTGCGGCACGCTTTCCATCGCCGGCACGTGCCGGACCGGCTTCATCCTGTGGCGCTGCACCTGGCAGCATGATGTGGGCAGAGCTGTCGGCTCGGCCAATGAGCCCGAGCTCCCTGGCGCGGCCAGCGAGGTAGAGGCTCCTCGCACCGAGGTCGGGGGCCAGTCGGGTTGCGACAGAAAGCGCAAAGGCTTCGACAGCCTCCCAGTCACCGCTGCCCAGGAACTGCCGGAACACTGTTCCCGCGAGGTCGCTGAACGCCTTCGGGTCGGTCCAGCCCGTGGCAGCCTTGGCGATGAGGGCGACCTTGCGCTGCGCGACTGCGTGGTCCCGGTCGTTTCGCGATGTCCAGGCTTTTTCCGCGGCGAGACGCGTCTCCACAAGCGACAATTCCCCGTCAAGGAGGAACCAGAGTGCAGAGTCGCGGTCGGCCACGCCGGCAGCCGTTGCAGCGAGTTCCCCGAAGAGGGCATTCGCCTCCTCGTTGCGGAGGAGGGTCTTGAGCATGCGGGCCTTGTACCAGGCTGCAGTCCATTCAGGCGAACCGCCGACCCTCGCTGCCGGCGACACCGCGCCAAGCCCGTCCATGAGAGCGAGTCCCTCGCCCGACATGCCCGAAAAGAGCCAGGCCTTCGCCAGGTCGGCCACCAGGTCGCGGTCACGCCGGCCTGCGAGGATGGCGGGAAGGGCGCGCCGCGAAAGCGCATGGGCTTCGGCGTAACCACGGCTTTCGACTGCCTGCCGCATCTTCGCAATTGTGATGATTGTCGGGTCCGGGGCGGCCCTCCCGCCTCCGGCCAGTTCCCCGGCGAGGTCTATCCCGCGCGCGACCCAGGGTCCCTTCCCGAGGGCGAGGAGTCTGCCGAGCGCCGCTGCACCGGTCCTTCCGTCGTCCCCGAGGTTGCGCCGCAGCCTCGCCTCGGCCTCGAACCACAGGAGGGCTCCGCTTTTTGGAATGGAGGTTCCGAGGTCACCCCGTGCGGCGAAGGAGGGCAGGAGCCCGATGGTCGCGTCCCAGTTCCCGAGGGCGGACAAAGCCTCGAGCCTCCGCAGTTCCGCATCGATCCCCGCAGCTTCCCGGGGTAGGGAGGCGAGGGTGGCCTCCCATGCAGCGCTTCGCCCGGGACCGTCCTTGGGAGCATTGCGGGCGATCGTAAAGAGTATCGCGGTGCGTCTCCTCGAGGACTCGTCGCGGACAAAACCCTTCGAGGCTGCCTCAGCCCTTGCGTAGAGGTCCAGGATCCGTGACGTCGCATCGAGACCGGGCGTCGACCGCTTCTCGAGCCAGGCTGCCATGGCGAACCAGGCGAGGGGACCTCCCGATCCCGGATTGTCGAAGGCTGCTTCTGGGAGTTCGAGCACGGCCTGCACATTGCGCTTTTCGAGGATGTCCGCGTAGGCCTGGGCTTCGAGGCCGAAGGGCGGGGGCGCGGGCGTTGAAGGGGGTGCCTGGCCGAGACAGGCTGAAAGGGCAACGAGGCTCAGGACCAGGGCGCTCGCGCCAGCCAAGATGGAACGTCGGAGCTGGAACGGAGCGCTAGGCATGGGTAGGCGAGCCTAGGGGATCTGGATGCTGCGTGTCCATACACCCCCGTTTTGGAATGCCGGGCTCCTTGGCTGCCCCTCGGGCGATCAGCGCCGGGGAATCACGATCCAGGTGCCCGCCATAATGCGGTCGGGGTTCCGGAGCTTGTTGGCCTTCACGATGCGCGGATAGAGCCAGGGGTCTCGGTAGCTGGCCCAGGCGATGTCCCAGAGGGTGTCGCCCCACTTGATCCTGTAACGCTTGCCCGCAGGGGCTGGCTCCGCTTTGGCGGGAGCGGCTGCGGGCTTGGCTGCCGCCTTCGTGGGGGCTGCCGTGGGCTTGGCTGCTGGCGCGGTCTGTGTAGAGACTGCCTTGGCAGCGCTTGCGGCTGGAGGGGCGGCCGTCGTGGCAGCCGTCTTGGCGGCCGGAGAGGCTGCCGATGCTGCGGGGGCTGCTGCGGGCTTCGGGGCGGGAGCTGTCGCAGCGGGTTGAGCCTTGCTCTCCACGCTCTTCGCAGCCACCGTCGCTGCGCCGGGAGCCTTGGTCGCCTTGGCCGGTGTACGGAGGAACATCCACAGGAGGGCACATAGGACAATCAGCACAACGGCACCGCCCACAAAGGCGGTAGTCGGCAGGCGATGCCGTTCGCGGTGAATCTCGCTCGCGGAGGCAAGGAGGCCAGCCCCCTCTTCGGGAGTGGTTACCTCATCGTCGCTGCTGCCGTAGCTTGATGAGTCCATGTCGGGAATCTCGAAATCATCGTCGATATCCACATTTTTATCGTCGGAGGCCAATCCCTCCTCGGGAAGGCTGTCCGTGCGGTCTTCCTCGATATCGAAGTCCGGTGTCTCATAACTTGGATCCTCGACCAGGGATTCAAGGGAGACTTCAGTGGTTTCTTCCGCTCCGGCCACCGAGGCCCGGGCCTTCAGGTGGCCTGCGTCATCGAGCTCGAGTTCGAGCTTGACGTCTGGCGTGCCAGCGGCCTGCTCGGGAATGCCATCGACCACGAGGCTGCCCATGTAGTGGGCGCCCACTACCGATTCACCCTCGCCGCGGTAGACATCTATCTGAACGCTCTTCTGTCCATCCTTGACCGTCGTCACGACAAGTCTCTTGCCGGCGGGCCTGCCGTCATCGAGGATGGGATAGAACTTGCCGTCAGCGAGCTTGATGCCGATCGTACTCATGCTCCAGTGCCTTCCGCGGTTGGAACCGCTGATTTCGATTTTGCCTCTTCCTGCGGCGAATTGCAACTGCTGAGTGAAGTTGGCAATCCACGCCTGGCCCGCACCGTGAGCCTAACCTGCTTATGAATGGCGCTACAGGGACTTCTTGGGAATTCAGCGTGAGGGGGTTTTCCCGGGTTTGGCTTTTGCCCGTGCCTCGGTGGCAGCTTCCTTTCTGGCAGCTTTTTTCCAGGCCTTCTCCAGGGC
>JBMOIK010000158.1:0-8742 GCA_049317365.1 Rectinemataceae bacterium
GTGAAGGGCTTCCGCCAGACGGGTGCCAAGGTCTTCATGCAGGGAGGGGTCTGCTACAACAAGGCCGTCCCCCTCGCGATGGCCGCGCTCACCGGCAAGAAGATCATCGTGCCGCCGGAACCAGGGCTCATGGGCGCCTATGGAGTCGCCCTCGAGATCGTCCGCGCCCTTGGCGACGGCAGTCTCGAAGCGGCTGACTTCGACCTCGCCGACCTCGCCGGCCGCGAGGTCGGCTACGGAAAGAGCTTTATCTGCCCGGGCACCAGCGAGCACTGCGACAGGAAGTGCGAGGTCGCCATCATCGAGATCAAGGGCAAGAAGTACCCCTTCGGTGGAGCCTGCAACAAGTACTACAATCAAATACACAAGCTCAATTATGACGTCACGAAGCTCAACCACATCGAGACACGCAAGCGCATGCTCTTCGAGGACTTCGCCACTCCCCGACGCGAACTGCCCGCCGAGGCCAAGGTCGTTGGCATCAACAGGAGCTTCCACACACACTTCCTCTTCCCGCTCTACTTCACCTTCTTCGACGAGCTTGGATGCAAGGTGGTCCTGCCTACGGAAGTCAGGCAATCAGGCATCGACAAGGGCATGACGAGCTTCTGCCTCGCGGGGCAGATCGCCCTTGGCATGTTCGAGGACCTTCTCGAGAACCACAAACCCGACTTCATCTTCATGCCCCATCTCAAGGACATCCACGTCTCGGAGCAGGAAGAGTACCGCCTCGAGTTCCAGACCACCTGCATGTTCCTCCAGGGCGAACCCTGGTACCAGAAGGCCACCTTCCTGAAGGATAGGCCCAATGCGCCCATTCTTTTGGCGCCCATCATCAACCTGATGGAAGGCTATGGGGCCGAGCAGGAGAAGTGGATCGCCATGGCCGTAGGCATGGGCTTCAAGGCGGAAGATGCGCTGCGCGCCCACGAGGTGGCGGTCGCAAAGCAGCTCGCCTTCATCGCTGCGACGAAGGCCGAGGGCAGACGCATCCTGGCTGAAATTGAGCGTGATCCCACGCGGATCGCGGTGGTATTCTTCGGACACCCCTACTCGGCCTTTGCCGACGAGGCCAACAAGGGCGTGCCCTCGAAGTTTGCCTCGCGCGGCATCGAGCTCATACCCTTCGATTTCCTTGAGTACGAGAAAGAGGAAAATTACCGTAATACCTATTGGGAAATGGGGCAGCGCATCATCAAGGCGGGACGCATCGTCCAGCGCCATCCCCAGCTCTTCGCGACCTATCAGACCAATTTCCTCTGTGCCATCGATTCCATGATGGTTGCCCATTTCCGCGACCTCATGGGCCAGAAGCCCTCCCTCACCATCGAGGTGGACTCGCACACCGCCGACGCGGGCGTGAACACCCGCATCGAGGCCTTCATGGATGTCGTACGCAACTACCTCAGGGTCAAGCGTCAGCCCATCCCGAAGCCAGAGGGCTGGAAGGCTTCGACACTGCGGGTGGGCGAGCTCGGGAAGGTGGTCTTTGCCGACTCATCCGGCCAGGAATTCACGATGACCGACCCCAGGGTCAAGGTGGTCATCCCCTCGATGGGCGATCTCTTCGCCGAGACCTCTGCGGAAGTGCTCTGCTCCCTTGGCTGGCACGCCGAGGCCCTGCCCGTCTGTGACCGTGAGGCCCTCGATCTTGGCCGTTCCGTGACGACAAGCAAGGAATGCCTCCCGATCATCAACATACTTGGTGAGATCCTCAAGTACCTCAAGCACAGGAAGGACCCCGACGAAAGGCTCGCCATTCTCATGGTTGGCGCCGGGGGCTGCTGTCGCGTCGGCCAGTATGCCATCCTCATCGATGCGCTGATCGAAAACCGCACTCTCGTCAACGTCGCCCAGCTCCGACTTTCCAATGACGACGGCTATTCGGGTCTCGGCCTGCCTTTCCGCCTCAGGATGCTCCGCTCCCTCTTCGTGTCCGACGTCCTCGACGATGTGCGGAATGCCATCAAGGCCCTTGCGGTTGATCGCGAGGCGGGCATGGCAGTCTTCGAGGAAGAAAGGCGCAAGCTGATGGCCGCCATGCGTGAAGGCAAGTCGAGAAAGCTCTTCGGGCAGCTCAGGAAGAGCCAGAAGGCCTTCAAGGCTGTCAAGCTCAGGGTGCCGATTGAGGAAGCCAAGTACATTTCCATAATTGGTGAGATCTTCGTGCGTCGCGACCACTTCGCCCTCATGGGCATTCCCGAGATGCTCGCCGCGCGCAACTTCGTCATGCTCGACGCCCCGGTATCCGAATGGCTCCGCTATACCGACGTCCTCCGCGAGACGGGAATGTATTCTTCCCGCCTCAGCTTTTCGGGCAAGCTCGAACTCTCGCTGACCGTCCTCGTGGAAGACTGGTACGAACGCAAGGTCAAGCGCATGTTCGCGAAGACCGGCCTCTACGAATATGACCTCATTGCGATAAAAGACTACCTGGCGCATTCCCTGCACTTCTTCCCCCTCGAGCTCACCGGCGAACCGGGACTCTCCTCCGGCGCGGCCCTCCGTGGCCTGGTGGACAAGTACTGCGGCGTGATATCGGTCGGACCCTTCGGCTGCATGAACTCGCGCATGACCGAGGCGGTCGCCGTCCAGGAAATGACCGTCATCGGCAAGGAGAAGGCGGCCGCCCTCGCTGGCCATCCCGTCGACCTCTCGGACCTGAAGACAGAGATGGACGTCCTGCCCTTCCTCTCAGTCGAGTGTGACGGTAATCCCTTTTCTCAGATCATCGTCGCACGCCTCGAGACCTTCATGCTCCAGTCAGACCGCCTGGCTGCCATGCTCAAGAAGCGGAAGGCGAAGAAGGCAGTTGTCCAGTAGGCCCTTGCGATATGTAAAAATACCCCCCGTTAATTTCACGACTTGCGTGAAAATAGGGGGGTACTATGGAGAGAGCGGCAGCCATCCAGACCCTTCAGTTCGGCGAGGCTATAAGCGAACTCATATCCCTGCCGCTCTATTTCGCAGGCAGGACCCTGGAGTTGCTCCAGTGACCGCTTCAGGGTAGTGGCGCCGCCGCCCGCTTCCGACCCCGCGCCTCAGAGCCCGAACTCCCTCCTCGCAGCAACCTTCCGTGAAGTGCGCGGCACCGTCCACGCGATACCCAAGGCGAGTCCGAGGATGGTGGAAACCCATACGCCGACCATCTTGTGCAGCAGTGCTGTCCAGGGCGACAGGGCAGTGAGGCCCGAGGCGTCGAGGTAGAGCTGGTACACGAAGCCTAGAGCGTAGGAAATCACAATGAGGAGGATAAAAAGAAGGAGTCCGTTGAGCCAGGGTTTCCGGGTCGTCGTCGGGCGTCGGCCTGACCAGAGGTCGCCGACCGTCCAGTCTCCCGCCGCGCTGAAGCAGCACACGATCAGTATCAGGAAGGTGGTTCCCCAGTCCTGCTGGGCGCGGGAGGCCGTGATGGTCGGTCCTGCCGCGGCATACCCTGCGGCGATCATGAGGCCCAGGACGAGGTTGATGGCAGTCATGAGGACCAGGCGCGGGACGAGGTGCTCGGCGATGAAGTACCAGGGCCCCAGGACAGGCCTGGCAGTTGCGGGCCGCGCGAGGAAGCTCTCGTTTTCCGCGACGACAGCGGGGAGGCTGCGCGTGAGGGTGAAGGCAACAGGCAAGGAAAGGCCGGCAATCAGGATGAGGCTGAGGACGAGGGGCGAAACGCTGACACCGACTGCGGAAAGAATGAGGACGAAGCCGATGACGACTGCGGTGGAGACCAGGGAGGCAGGGATTGCGCTGGGGAGGACGTGGCGCCAGGGGCTGCGGGTCAGTCCCTTTTCCGTGGCTCCCGGCGCGCTCCGGGTCTCCGGGGCGATGTCGCCGCGTATCATCTCCTTCCTCACCTGGGAAGCGGTGTCGACGCTGAGGAGCACTCCGAAGGAGAGTATGACCATGGCCGCGTAGGCGAGGGCCCAGGGCAGCGAAGGCGAGGTTGCGGGGTTGAAGCCGGTCATGGAAAGGAGGGGGACCACGATGGCGATGACGACCACGGCGCCGATGATCTTTGCGGACACGAGGGTCTTGTCGCTCTTGGGCCGTTTGAGTTGGCCCAGGGGCTCCCCGGCAGGCTGCCCGGGCTTTGCCGGACTACCCTTTTGTGGCCGTGCGTTCCCCCCGGCGATCTTCAGTACGAGAGGCATGCCGACTGGAAGCGAAGGAAGCTCGACCACAAGGTTGCGGCCCCCCTGGGTAGCTGCGATGGCCAGAGCGGGTGCAGCGCCGAGAACCCTAACCGTCGCCCCGGCCGGCAGCGGGAGGTCGAGGATGGTCAGGCTGCCCGCTACAGGCGTTTCCGCAAAGATGGCATAGAGGTCATCACCCTTGCAGGTAAAGCGGAGCCTGCCTCCCACTGAGGTCTTGCCAGCCGGTTTTGTCCAGGGCCTGGTACCGTAGATGGCCTCGCCATTGGCCGCGAGCCAGGCGCCCATGCCGTCGATACAGTCCTTTTGGATGCCCTGGAAGGCGCCACCGGGCTTGGGCCCGATGTTGAGGAGGAGATTGCCGTTGGAGCTGACGACGTCGGCGAGGAGTCCGACGCCCTCGGCGGCCTTCAGGAAGTTGGACTCGGGCTCGTTGGCCGTGTAACCGAAGGAATGCCCGATGCCCCTCACGCATTCCCAGTGCCGGTCCAGGATCTTGTCCGAGACATGGTACTCCATCGTGGAATAGTCGAAGGGGACTCCCGGGTCCGAAGGCCTGGGCTTGAGCATGATCTGCTTTGCGCCCCAATCGGCCACTGCACGCATGAGGGGTTTCCTGAGTGAGAGCCTGAACTCGTCGCTCGCCTGCATCCAGCGGTCGTTGACCAGGCCGTCGGGCACAGCCTCGTAGTAGTCGGCGAGGAGCTTGAGGTAGCGGCCATGAGCGGGATAGGCGATGTCGTTCCAGAGGATCGACGGTTGGTAGCGCGTGATGAGTTCGCGGTACTGGGCCTCCGCATAGTCAGCATATTCCTGGCTTGGATTGCCGTTTGTCAGCATGTCGGCGGCGATGCGGATGGGCTCCTCACTCCAGGTCCAGTCGAGGGCCCCTGAATAGTACAGGCCCATTTTCATGCCGCGCTTCCGTACTGCCTCGGTGAGTTCGCCCACGACGTCGCGGGTTGCATGGAAACCGGGCATTCGGGGGTTGGGCACTGCGCTGGGCCAGAGACAGAAGCCGTCGTGGTGTTTGGTCACGAGGACGACGTAGCGTGCGCCGGCAGCCTTGAAGCTTTCGGCCCAGGCTTCGGGGTCCCAGTCAGCGAGCGCGGCGTTGAAGCCTTCCTTGAACCTCGCGTAGGGATAGTCGGCACCCCAGGTTTCCTTGTGATGTTCCCATACTGCTCCCTCTCCGTAGCGGAGGCCGTTCTGGTACCACTCGCTGTAGGGGTTGTAGCGGAAGTAGGTCTCAAAGCCCTCCTTCCGGATCACCTCGTGGAAATCGCCCTTCTCGGTGGGCGCCCAGGCGGGGATGGTGGAGAGACTCCAATGAACGAAGATCCCGAACTTGGCTTCGGTAAACCATGACGGGACAGAATGGAGCCTGAGCGAATTTGGATCGGGGGTGAAGGACATGTGCCACTCTAGGGCCAGCCCTGACTCCTGTAAAGCGAGTGCGGAAATTGAAAGCCCCCCTCGTATTCTTGTGATGCCGCAGACCCACGGGGGGGAGAAAGCTGGGTGCAGTGACCAGGCTGCATAGCAAATTCTGCCTGCTTTTCGCCCTTTGTAGCAACACAGGCGCGATAATTTAGCAATATTGGGCAGGAAGTTGCGTATTTTAGCAAAATTTTAGTTGACGTTCTCTGAGGAAGTGCTAGTCTCTAAGACCATCATCGACTGCCGTAGAAGGAGGCTCCCACTATGAAGAGATTCGGCCAGGTCATCCGCCTCAAGCCTGGAGTCCTTGAAAGCTATAAGAGCTACCATGCTGCCATCTGGCCTGAGGTGGCGAAAACCATCGCCGCCTGCAACATCAAGAACTACTCGATCTACCACAAGGATGGTGTCCTCTACGCCTACATGGAGTACCATGGCTCCAATTTCGACTCTGACATGGCGAAGATGGGAGAGGATCCCAAGACCCAGGAGTGGTGGGCCATCATGAAGCCCATGCAGGATCCCATACCCACGCGCTCCTCTGGCGAGTGGTGGGCCGACATGGAAGAAGTCTTCCACCAGGATTGAGGAAACGATGATGAAACCCCAACGAAGCGCAAACTGCCTGGCCAAGGTGGAGCGGATGGCGAAGACCCTCCGACACGAGGAGGCCGACCGCATCCCGATCTCCGACTTCTACTGGACGACCTTCGTCAACCGCTGGAAGAAGGAAAAGAACCTTCCTCCCGACACCGATATCTACAGGTATTACGACCTTGACTGGATCTGCATCACGCCGAACATGGACCCGCACATCAAGCCCTTCACCGTCATCAAGGAAACCGAGGATGACATAATACTGAAGACCGGCTTCGAGGCTACCATACGCAAGAAGCTCGGCACCCAGATGCCCTATTTCGAGCACTTCGACACGGACGACCTCGAGAAGATGGCAGCTTTCACGTTTGACGATCCCGATGACCAGCGCCGCTTCTCGCAGGCTGGCGACGACCAGCTCAACGGAGTCGGCGACGTGATCAGCCGGAACCTGCCAGCCTGGATCGACCGTGTGAAGTCCTACTACGCCGACTTCCCCGTCTTCGGTTCGATCTGCGAGGCCCACGAGTATGCCTGGCGCATCATAGGCTCGGAGAATGTCCTCCTGTGGATCGCCCTCTATCCCGATGAGTTCGGCGCCTTCGTCAAACGGGTCGGGGCCTTCCTGACCAGCTACCTCCGAGCACAGATCAAGGCGGGAGAGGGCATGCTCGACGGCATGGTCCTCTGGGGTGACGTGGCCTACCGCAACGGCATGCTCTTCTCTCCCGACATGTGGAGGGAGCACTTCAAGCCAATTACCAGGGAATTGATCGCGATCTGCCACGAAAACGGCTTGCCGGTCATCTACCACGGTTGCGGCAACGCGAGCGAGATATTTCCCGACTTCGTCGAGATGGGCCTCGATGCCTATAATCCCCTCGAGTCCAAGTCGGGGCTCGACGTGGTGGAGATCCGCGAACGCTACGGGCATACGATGGGCTTTTGCGGCAACATCGACGCCATCACCTGGGCCAACGCGCCCTTGCCTGAACTCGAGGAGCTCGTGCTCAGGCGGCTCAACGCGGCCAAGGGCGGAGGCTACCTGCCCCAGTCCGACCACTCGGTGCCGAGCAACGTGTCGGCCGAGCGCTACGAGTTCGTGCTCGGTCTTCTCAAGAAATACGGACAATATCCCCTCGAACTCGGGAAGCATGACATTCCCTCCCTCGGTACGGTGCGATGACTTCAAGGGAACGGGTGATAGCCGCCATCGAGCACCGGCAACCTGACCAGGTTCCGGTGGACCTGGGCTCTAACCCGAGCTCGGGCATCTCGGCCATCGCCTATTCCGGCGTCGCGAAACTCCTTGGCCAGAGCGACACGAGGCCCAAGGTCTACGATGTCGTCCAGGAGCTCGCGCAGCCTGATGACTGGATGCTCGACCGCTTCGGTGTTGATGTCGTGGACATCGGTCGCGCGTGGAACGACAGGCCCTCCGACTGGACGCCGATGGCCATGCCGGAGGGATCGACCTACCTCTATCCTTCCTGGTTCAAGCCCCTGCGGAAGGGTGACGATTTCTTCGTCTACGATGCCGAAGGCACCCTGATAGCGCAGCGGCCCTTCGGGGCCACCTTCTACGACGAGCGCTGCTTCCCCTGGGAAGACGGCTACCCCGCGGACTACTCGGGCCTGCCCAAGGCCATGGGCAAGGTCCTGTGGTCGGCCCTCGTCCACTCGCCCTGGGACCATGCCTCCGAACCCGACTTCTGGAAGCAGCTCCGGCAGCGGACCCTGGCCCTCCGCGCGAAGACCGACCGGGCGCTGATGATCGTAGTAGGTTGCAACCTCTTCGAGTGGGGCACCTTCATCCGCCGGCTCGACAACTTCCTCATGGACATCTACAGCGACGAGGAGAATGCGGCCGGCCTCCTCGACGCCCTCATGGAGACGCACATGGCCACGCTGGCAAAGGTCTGCGAATCGGTGGGCGACATCGTTGACGTCCTCCGTTTCGGTGACGACCTCGGTCACGAGGGCGGACCCTTCATGTCGCCTGAAATCTACCGGAGACTGTTCAAGGGCCGGCATGCGGAACTCGTGGGCTACGTGAAAAAGCATAGCACCATGAAGACCTTCCTCCATTCCTGCGGTTCGATCCACGAGCTGATCCCGGATCTCATCGAGGTGGGTTACGACGTGCTCAATCCCATGCAGACCAGCGCCCGCGACATGGGCCCCGAGAAGCTCAAGCGTGAATTCGGGCGGGACATCACCTTCTGGGGCGGTGGCATAGACAACCGGACCGTGCTGAACCAGGCGAGCCCTGCCGGGGTGAGGGACGAGCTGCGACGACGCCTCGACATACTGGCGCCCGGTGGTGGCTATATTTTCAACACAGTGCACAATATACTCCCCGACGTGCCTCCCGCGAACGTCGTCGCACTCTTCGACGCAGTCTCTGAATGGAACGGGGTGCTGCCATGAGCCGGGGGGAAGTGGCGAACTGTTGTGGTGTCGGTCGCCTCTGGGCAAATCGGAATATTCATAGGCGTTTCGTCTTTTTTTGTTGTTGCGCCGGGCCGGTCCCGGGCCTAGGATTCAGTGACGCGGC
>JBMOIK010000159.1:0-8694 GCA_049317365.1 Rectinemataceae bacterium
CTCGCGGGCGAGCCACCGGCGCAGCAGTGAGGGTTATCGTCGTAGTTGGGATGATGGAACGCCGGGACCCGGACCTGGGTCCGCAGGGCGGATGGCAGAGCAGGCCCTGTTTGGCGATGCGGTCGCAGCGGCCCCAGGATCGGCCGCGAAAGACCGCGAGGTCGCAGGGAAGCGGACCGATGACAACCTGCCCGTTCACAGCTTCCAATCCCTGCTCAAGGACCTGGCCACACTGACGCTCAACACCATGACGACGGTCAAGGACGCGACGTTCACAATGCTTGCCACTCCGACCAGGTTTCAGACAATGGCTTTCTGACTCCTTGGGCTTGGGGCCAAGGAGTTGAATGCAGGCAGAGGATCGTAGTCGCATTGTGCCCGGAGCCTCTGCGGCTTCTCGCCTTCATCGCCACCAGGATCAGTTTTCCCTATCCTTCCGGAGCGGCGTCATAGTCGCGCACCTTCTCCATGATCCGATTGCCTTCCTCTACCGTAGCGACGCCGGAGGTGACCCAATACATGACGTTGCGCGGCAGCGTCCTCTCTGCAATGCCACGAAGAAGCTGGTTCTTCGTGCACCATATTTGCAGGGGAATATCGCGCGTAACCGCCTGGATCCGAGATAAGCGCTCGAAGCAGAGTTCCTGCCGAGGGTCGTCTAGAATGCCGATTCCGACGAGCCCATCGAGCCCGACAACTTCCTCGAGCAGATGAAGGTGGCTGTTGTGCATGTGGAGCCAGCCCCCCCCGAAATGATCCATGATCCGCTGGAGGTGGTTTCTGCCGAGACTTCGGAAGCTCTCGGGACTGCAGAGTCCCCAGGCGTCGATGGAGAGCCAGACGCAGTCCCCTGGCAACCATTCTTCATGAAGGTCGAAATAGCCTCCCTCCCATTTCTTGATATATTTCCTCTGCATCTCGATCATCCTGACATTGAACTCGAGGGCGAAATCGAATAGACGGAGGAGCTCCCGTGGGTGATCGTAGATTTCAAAGAAGGCCTTGGGACCCATCACATTTTCGGCGAAGTTAAGGCCATCCACGGTCTCGATGATTGAGGTGGGACAGGCGCCGTCGCAAGCCTCGCTGAAGTAACGGGTAGATTCCTCGAGATGGGCGAGCCAAGGGGACCGGGGGTCGTAGCGGAGCCTGCCCAGGTCGGCAAGGTCGTCGAGCATGGGTTTCGACACTCCGCCCCCCTGCACGAAGGTGATTTCGGCCCCTGCGTAGGCGCCGAAGGCCGCGTCGCCGATGTTCGGTCTCGCCGTAGGAGTTCCGTCGTCGAGGAGGTCTGCGCGCTTGGCAAAGTCGTCGAAGAACACCTCCAGCATCTTTACCGCATCCGGACAGACGTCCGGAGCGATGGCCCTGTCCCAGGTTTCGTAACTTCTGCATGAATCGAGGTCAATCTTGGCGAGGACCCTGCCTTCGCTCTCCCGACCCCAGAGCGCACGGTTTCTGGCTATCGTCTCCTCGAGATTCTGCTTGAATTTAATGGCCCTTCCTTTTTCAAGGAATCCCGTCGCACTGTAGTTGGGCATGCCAGGCCAGTATGCTCAGGCAAAAAGGTCGAGCCAGGCCCCGGCCATCTTGGTGAACTCCCGATTATGCCCATGGATCATATCCTTCGTGGACAGGTAGGCCTTCGTGCCGCCCAATTTGCCGAACAAGGGCTCGATCGTATCGGGCGGGCATGTAATGTCGGCGGTCCCCGAGGTGAGCAGCACAGGCATGCTTAGGCGATGTGCATGGGAGAGGGTATCCGCGTAGCCCAAGGCCCGCCACGCGTCCTTCTCGTCGGATTCCAGGAAGGCCTGACGCATTATTTCGTAGGCTCCCCGGAAAGCTGCTTTGGGATAATTGGTCAGGAAGGGTTGATCCGCCGCGACGCATCGGGCCCCCCGCCCCGAGAACACAGACCCAAGCAGCAGCGCAGCCCCCCCGCCCTGGCTCGTACCAAAGAATGAGACCCTGCCTGGAAGTGAAGAATCCCGTCCGAGCGCCCAATGTATCATCATTGTGCATTGAATCAGGAAGGTCTTGTAGCCTCCCTTCGCCCCCGTCCGAATGGTGTCCGGCAGAACGGGCCAATAGCCGTTGGCTCCGAGCAAGGCTTCCATGCGACCACGCGGCGTCATGTATCCCATGGGTTGTACATGGAGGACGTCGTAACCAAGGGCGACTATCTCGGGATGCAGGCTGATCTCGGCCCCATAACCCGGAATGTGCACAGCGAGGGGCGCTGGCTGGCTCAACGCGGGCTGGTACAGGGCATAGAAGACCTCGCCCCCTGCTTCGAAGCGCAGGTAGCGGTTCGCCCCCATGGCTTGAATGGGACCGATATTGCTTTCCGGCATGGTTTCGGTGGAAACCTCGAAGGGTTTCTGCGCCAGGTCCCATATCTCATCCACCCAGCAGTCGATCTCTGCGGGAGAAGGATAGCAATCCAGGGGGTTCATGGCCTAAAGGTCCATTTTCGCACAGTACCTGCGAAGGGGAGAGTTGTCACTTCAATCCGACTCTCTCCGCGATCTGCAACTAGTTCCCGATCTGGCCAGAGAAACTGCGAACGACCTGACATCCATCCTCCTTCGCGAGCGCTAGCATATGCAGCTTATTCCCTCGCCGCTCTTGCCGTCAATCAAGTCGGGAGGCATGAGGCTGCCCGTCTGGTCGATGGCAGCGGTGCTTGCCCGATCGCCGCAATACCCTTGCTATTTGGGGGAAGCTCAAGCATCCTCAAACCAAGGAAAGATCATGCATGCAGAGAAATCAGGCTCGCTCGGAATCGCGGCCGCGGACGATCGAACGGCAGACGAGCACCCCCTTCAGCCAATAATGAGAATGGAGGAGTTGCTATCTACGATCACGGACCTCTGTTTCGACTTCCGCTCTCTCGACCAAAGTTTGGTTTCGATGTCGGATTTTTCCCCGATTTGCCAGCTCCTCCATACCTCTCCGGCAGGAAAGGAGGCCTGCCAAGCCTGTTCCGCGACTGCGGTCGACGACTGCATTCGAACAAAAAATACCATAATGATCAAATGCCACCTTGGATTCATCGATGCCTATGTACCGCTCGTGAACCATGAGCGAGTCGTCGGGATCCTCGTGTGCGGCCAGTTTCTTTTCGAAATCCCTACCGACGCCTTCTTTTCCTCCCTCCATCAAAGGCTTAAAAGTTACAATGTTTTCATCCCCGAGGACGACCTGAGGAAGGTCCTGATCCCTATCTGCCCCGAGGTCAAGTTCAAGGCGATCACAGCTCTCATGTCCAGTTTCAGCACCTTTCTATCCATCGCCGAGCATCGAAGCAAGGAATTGACGATGGAGCATTCCTCCAATCCCCTCGTTCGAGCGAAACTCTACCTTGAAAACCATTATGCGGAAGCTCCGGGTATCAGGAAAGTCGCGCGCCTCTGCAATATCAGCGTCTCCCGTCTCTCCCACCTGTTCAAGGAAGGCATGGCCTGCTCGTTCACGGAGTACCTGAACGGACTCAAGCTATCTAGGGCCAAGAACCTCCTCGCGAATTCCGACCTTCCGATCAGCGAAGTCGCACTTCAGGTTGGTTTCTCGACGATCAGCCATTTCAATCATCTGTTCAGGACGAGATATGGCATGAGTCCCTCGGAGTCGAGACAGCATAATACAACAAGAATACAACACTAGGGAGGAAGCGCTTTTGAGACAGTGGCCTTATTCTATATTCATACGAGGTTATGGCTCTCGCCGCTCCCCTCGAATTGGGCTGGCGAGGAAAGGGGCAGGGTCATGAAGGGTGGCGCAAGGGTCTGGTACTTCCCCGATGGCTATTTACCAGAGAAGACCGGTCCGGGACCCATGGAAGCCCATGAGGCGCTCATGCTTTTCAATACGCAAGCGAAGGCGGTCAACACGCGCCTTGATGTGTATTTCAGTGACAGGCCGGCGGTCAAAGGAATTAGGGTTCTCGTACCAGCGGAATCCATAAAAACCCTGCGGCTCGATCATCCGGAAGACCTCGCAGGTCTCGTAATCCCCCCCCTGACACAATACGGGATACGAGTGCGCTCCGATAGCAAGATTGTCGTCCAGTTCGGCAGATTGGATACAACCCAGGTGAACATGGCCTACTACGGCACTATAGGATTCGCGGAGGATTAGAGGCTTTGCCGAGGTCCTGATCGACTTCGGACCGGCGAGGGAGGCGACGTGAAGCGGCGCACGATAATGACGGTGAAGGGACCCATCGACGCTGACAAGGCCGGGGTTTGCTTGCCACATGAGCATGTCTTCGTCGATCTGCGCTTTGCCGTCGAATCGAAGTCGAAGGAGAAGGTCAAACTTTCAACGCTCAGCCGCATCAGGGACAACTATCTAGCGCTCCCAGACAACCTCCTCCTCTCATCGATTCCAAAGGCGATCTCGGAACTGTCCTCCTTCGCCGAGTACGGAGGGTCAACGCTCGTCGATCTCGGTTGTACCGGCCTTGTCAGAAGGCCGAGGGACCTGCGGGTCGTCTCCGAAAAATCGGGTGTATCTATAGTGGTAGCCACCGGCTACTACATCAAGCAATCGCTCGAGTCTGGAACGCTCGGCGCTTCGGAGGCGGAACTCGCGGCAAGGATCGTCCGGGAATTCGAAAAGGGGATTGGCGACAGTAGCATCAGACCCGGCATAATTGGTGAGATCGGTATCGGCCCCGTCATCGAGGACTGGGAAAGGAAAGTGATCAGGGCAGTCTCCGCAGCCCAGCGGGAGACCGGTCTTTCAGTCTCGTACCACATCCAGGCTGTCCCCGTTCTACGGGGCTTCACTCGGCCGAACGGACTCGAGGTCGTCAGGCTCGTCGAGGCTGCAGGCGGCGACCTCTCGAGAACGGTCATGGGCCATTCGGACGCCCAGATTGATATGCGATACCTCGAAGATCTCCTTTCGACAGGGGTCTATGTCGAATTCGACCACTTCGGCAAGGCCTTCTACTTCGTCGATACCAACTTCACCATGGCCAGCGATACAGGGCGCGTCGAGGCCCTCGCCGAACTTGTAGCCCTAGGCCATGTGAACCGCCTTCTGGTCTCGCAAGACATCTGCGTCAAGAGCGATCTCCGCTGCTTCGGGGGCCATGGCTACAGTCACATCCTTCGAAATATCGTACCAATGATGAAGAATAACGGGATGGGCGAGGATCAGATCGCGCGAATCATGGGAGACAACGTCAGGGCGTTGTTGTCTGCCGACTTCTAGCCGGAATCGACAAGGAGCATCCGATGGCCGTAGAATCCTTCGAGGTATCCACGACGGGTGAATTCGGCGACCTGCTCAACAGGAGCGCGAATGACCGGAGTCTGGTCGTCGGCGTCTACACGAGCGCCTATTTCGAGTATTACCGCATGTACCCGGAAACCCTCCAGGGTTACGTCGAGTCCGACTCGCGCAAGGTGCTCGGCCACATCGGTGATGCCCTCGGGCCTGGCACCGAGATTGTCTGGCCCGGCATGGTGACGACAATGGATGAAGCCGACGAAGCAGGCAGGACCTTCAAGAAAAAATCCATCGACATGCTCGTCTTCATCATGTTCACCTACACCGTCGATGCGATATCGCTACAGTGCCTCAAGCACGTTGCGGGCATCCCCTTTGTCATCCTGCTCAGGCAGAGCCACCGGGACATCGACTTCCGTTCGGATTACGAGCAGACCCTCCGCAACAGCGCGATGATCAGCGCTTCCCAGCTTACCGGCGCCTTCAGGAAAATGGGCCGCTACTCGAACTACGAGGTCCTGGTCGGAACCGACGACGACGAGGAGATGTACCGATCCCTTGGAAGGTACGCCAAGGCCCTGGACACCTTCCTCGGCCTCCGGGATTCCACCTTCGGACTGATCGGCCACGTTTTCCGCGGCATGTACGACCACGAGTTCGACAGGACTTCGATAGCCGGCAGCCTTGGACCCCAGGTGATCGATATCCAGGTATCGCACTTCCTGGAGTTGTGGGAAGCGGTCACCGAGGAAGACATAGGACGCTTTGTGGAAGAGATTTCATGGATCAGATCCTATCGGATCGAGGGAATCGGCGAGGAGGATTTCCGGAAGGAGTGCCGCTTCGCCGTTGCCTACAGACGCCTCGTCGAGCGATTCCGCCTTGACGCCGTCTGCTACCTAGGCCAGCACTTCGTCGAGCGCAAAACCGGCTGCACGGGCTACCTCGCAAACATAGTCTTCGGCAGGGAAAAGAAGGTGATGACCAATACCGAAGGCGATATCAACGGACTCATCATGATGTACATCATGAACAAGCTCACAGGGCAGACACCACTCTTCGGCGAGTGGGGCGAATTCGGGATTGCCGAGAACGCGATGCAGATCATGATGCACGGCTACGCCGATCTCGACCTGGCCAAGGATCCCTCCTACGTTCGGATTACCGGAACGCCAGAGAATTGGGGCTTTACCGGTTCGGGATTCAGCGTAGAATTTACAGCCAAGCCAGGGATGGTCACCATCGGGCATTTCATCGACGACAAGGAACAGGGATGGAGAATGCTCATATCGCGGGCCGAGTCCATGGATGTCGCCGCGAGCATCCCGTGCATGGACGTCACCATGGTGATGAAGACCGAGCGCCCAATCAAGGAATATATGGCTGACATCCTCAAGCGGGGCTTTGACCATCACGCGATCGTCTGCTACGGCGACGTAACCTGGGAGCTGTCCCTGATCGCTGACTTCATGGGCATCGCAAAGGATATCCTGTAACCGCAGGGGAGGCGGTCAGGGCCACTGGGATCCTGGGTGCGAGGCGAACGCCAATCGCTCGCGACCCTGTGAGGGAACACGCAAGGAGGGCTGGATGAAATTCGAGAAGCTGGAATATGAGACGAGACTCGCGAAACTGCGGGAGAGTATGCGAGCCGAAAAGGCTGACTTGTTCATGGTCTACGGGGATGAATATAGGAGGGAAAGTCTTCGCTATCTCGCCGACTACTGGCCAATCTTCGAGCGCGGACTCCTCTTGGTCGCGCCGGAAGGCGAACCAGTCCTCCTCGTATCCCCAGAATCGGAGCACGTTGCCATGGCCGAGTCCGTGTGGCAGGATATCCGCCTGGTGCGGGATCTCGGCATGTCCTACGTACCGGAGGAGGTGGAGTTCACCAACGTCGCCTTCACGACCATCCCTGCGGTAATGCGCGAGCTGGTCGGCTCAGGATCGAAGCGTGTCATGATTTCAGGTCTCGATGCAATGTGCAAGAAGCTCTATGACCGGCTTGCTTCCTATGTAGGCGAAGGTTCGACCGTGATCGATGGGGATCCCGCCCTGTACGGACTTCGCAGGATCAAGAGCCCAGCCGAAGTTCTTATGCTCAAGAAGACCTGGGCCATCTGCGATCTTGGCTACAAGGCGCTCCTCGACAGTGACATCGTCGGTCTCACTGAGTTACAGGCCGTAGCCATCGCGGAGAAGGCTGCCAGGGACGCCGGGGCAGAAGCCATCGTCTTCTCGCTCTTCTCGAGCGGCGAGGAGCGGACCAATACCGTCGTGGGCAGAGCGACCGAGAAGATAATAAGAAAGGGAGAAATGATCATGTTCGCCTTCGCGAGCCAGTACGGCGGGTACATCGCCAGCGATGAGTGGCCCTTTGTCGCCGGGGGAAGCCCGACGCCAGCGCAGGACGAGTTCATCTACCACCTGGTGAAGGCTGAGGACCTTGGCGTCAGGATGATCGGCAACAGGGTCCTGCAGGGCGACGTCGTCAAGATGATCAGGGATTACTTCACCAAGAACGACATGGAACGATACGACCTCTATCCACCGATGCACGGCAACGGCCTAGCTGAGGCGGAGTCGCCCTATCCCGACGAGAAGACCCGGGAGCCCTTTGTTCCGGGCATCGGCATCAACTTCGACGTGAGTCTTTTCGGTTGTCCCGGCATCGGATCGAACCGGATCGAGGAGGGATTCGTAATAGAGGAAAAGGGGATTCTCGCCCTGTCGCCCCTCATCAGCGGCTTGCGCGAGCAATATCTGACAAAGAGGGGCTAAATGGCCTGACAAAAGGAGGTGATCCGACGCTCGCGCACGATGCACAGCGCACTTAGGAGGGAGAGGTACCTGCGGGATTGAACCGCATGGAAGACGATGGGAAAACCCTGGAAACCAGGAAAGGAGACATTTCAATGAAACGACCCCTGCCTTTGATTCTGATTCTTCTCGTGTTGGCGACGATTCCAGTCGTCGCCGGTTTCTCCGCCCCCGCGGAGAAGGTCACCCTCCGCGTGATGAACTATGCCCAGGTGGAGAAGGCTTTCGTCGAGATCAACGCTGCCTTCATGAAAAAGTTCCCGAACATCGAGGTTGTGTACGAGCCGACCCCCTTCGACTCATACCAGGAAAAGTTCGGAGCTTACATCGCCACCAAATCCGGCCCCGACGTCATGGGCAACGAACTCAGCTACCTCTGGGACGCCGCAGACGCCTTCATCCCCCTCAATGACAAGATCAAGAAGGAACCGGCAGTCTTCAGTGACCTGATCGCATACAACATGCTGTATCGGTACATGGATCCCAAGGGCCCTCTCCTTGGGCTACCCATGAGCTATAACGGCAACGTCATGTACTTCAACAAGGACATCCTCAGGGAAGCGGGACTGAATCCCGACAAGCCACCGCAGACCTGGAACGACTTTGCGAAAGCCTGCGAGGCGATCAAGA
>JBMOIK010000160.1:0-8679 GCA_049317365.1 Rectinemataceae bacterium
GCGGATCAAGCGATTCATCCGCCAGTGCTCTGCCAACTACAGTCGGGACGCATGGACGCTCAAGCTCGACATCCGGGGCTTTTTCATGCACATCAGCCGTCCCCTCCTCATGGAACTCCTTGGCGAATTCCTCGGGCGGGTGTACCCGCATCCCGACCTCCCGGCAGTCCTCGACCTGTGTCGCTCCCTCGTCCTGAACGATCCCCTGGCCGGCTGTCAGCGGCGTAGTCAGCCTGAGCTCTGGGACGATCTTCCGCGCGACAAGAGCCTGTTCGGAGTCGCCCCCGGCTTGGGTCTTCCGATCGGCAACCTCACGTCGCAGGTCTTTGCCAATTTCTACCTCGACGGCCTGGACCATTTCTGCAAACACGAGCTTGGCCTCCGCTACTACGGGCGCTACGTCGATGACCTAATGATTGTCCATGAGAGCCGGGACTTCCTCGCTTCCCTCGTGCCTCGCATCCGCGAATGGCTCTCACGTGAGCGTCTGCTTGATCTGCATCCCAGGAAGATCAGGTTGCAGCGCCACGAGAGGGGCGTGCCCTTCCTCGGCAGCTTCATCCTGCCAGGGCGCGTGTATCCGGGCACGCGGCTGCAAGCGAATTTCGCGGCGAGCATCGAACTTCATAACGCTGTGGTTCAAGATATGCCACCGATTCGGGCGGAGCGCGATGCCTTTCGCTCTTCGATGAACTCGTACCTCGGCATACTTGGGCATAGCAATTCTTGGCGCTTTCGGACTGGACTGCTTCGATCACGGCTCTCCCCCTGGTGGAAACGGAGGTTCGTGCTGCCGACGGCTGCGGGGAAGGTTCTGGAACACCTTCGGGGGATATCATGAAACCAGCAGCAAGGAACTTTCCGCATTTCTTCATGTGAAGGTAGCAGTAACGGCCTCGTGGCCTGCTTGCAAGAGTCGGTCCCCAACAACCAGCAACTACATGGATCAAGAGTCCCGGTGGTGAACGTGCAAGGGAAAGGTCCTGCCGGACGGGCAAGGTAGGGGTCAGTCGTCGTCGCGGACGAGCTTTGTTCCGTTGCTTGTGTTGTCGTGTTCGTAGTGGTATCCGGCTGGAGCGGAGGACGGGCGAAAGATGAAATTCCAGAGCAATGCAAACAGGATACCTGCCGCGCCTAGCGCCGGAAGCGGGATCGCTATAAGTAGCGAGACTGTCAGCACAACCCACCGCATGACTCTATGAAACCGCCCAGGCAGGTTGATCTGGCCATGCTGCCATCCCAACATTCCTTGCTGCCAGCCAGAGCTCGCGGTCATAGGTGGCAAGAACGATTGGCATCTCGAGCGTTTCCTGCCAGATGATGGCCGAGGCGAAATGTATCGAGTCATATCCGCGCATTCCATGTTCCCAAGCCAAGGTCGATGCGCGCTCGACCAACCGTGGAGTCACGGAAAAGCGCGTGACGGTCTGCCAATGACTGAGGAACATCTCCCACGCCTTGTGGGCATCGACAACACCAACCCATCCCATTCGGGAAGCCTTGGCCAGGACGGAAGCCATTTCAACCCGCGTCAACAGCGAAGATCCAACCAATTCTGCCTGATCGATCAGGGCAAGAACCTCGTCGGACCCCTGCTCCGTCACATAGCGCTTCACAAGGGCGCTGGTATCGAGATAGAGTATCACTTCCGGTCCTCATTGATGAGCTCGGATATCTGGCGATTTCCCGTATTGATAGCCAATGGGCGAAAAGGTTCCAGTTTCTGGCCGTTCCATTCCGCCTGACCGGCGGCTACCATAGTCTTGGTCCGCTCCTCGGCCCCGACTTTTAGGGGGATAATCTGGCCGATACTTTTGCCATGTTCCGTGACGATGATGGTTTCGCCCGCTTTGACACGACGGAGGTACTCGCTCAATTTGCTTTTCAGTTCCCGCGTGCCGACCCTGGTTTCAAGCATGATCAGCCTCCTTTGTGTCTACATTATAGCCAAAGAGGCTGCAATTTGCAATGCACCCTGTGCGCCGGGACGGGCAGATTTGGCATCGAAAGTGAGCGGAATTTCTCCAAACCAAGGGCGATGTGCCTACCAAAGGTCAAAGCGCCGAGGATAGGAGGCTATGCTGGTCATTAAGCGAGGAACGAAACGGCCTGACAGCCGAGGACTGCGAAGCTTGCCGAGCTCTCAGGGTCTGACCCTCAGTCTTTTTCAATTTTGCTGTACCACGATGCCACGGGGATTCCGCTTCCAGCGTGGATGGAGAGGTGAAGCACAATACTGTAGCATCATGAATTGATGTTCTATGATTTCTCGCAAACGGAGGCTCCGCGATGTACTTGAATACGGCGAAACTCACCAACCTGAAGTGCATTTCGTGCGCAACCATGGAGTGGCTCGCTGGTCACGAAGCTGGCTGGCACATTCTCCTTGGGGACAATGGCTCTGGAAAGAGCAGCATACTTAAGGCAATATCCCTTGGCCTTATCGGTCCAAAATCACTTGACCTCCTTCGCATTGACTCAGAAGCATGGATTCGTTTTGGCTCTGAAAATGCACGCATAGATCTTGAAGTGCTTCGTGACTCATCGACCGATTTTTGGAACAAGCAGGGCAAGACTCGCTCGTCTGAATCGGCATGGATAGAACTCACCAGGTCAGGCGTGGGGAGCAGCCAGCCAAGCACCGTCGATGCGCCATTCTGGGATCAGGAAACGGAGGGTTGGTTCAGCGCAGGCTTTGGGCCTTTCAGGCGGTTTACGGGCGGCGACCCGAGCCTGACTAAGCTCTTCTATTCCCATCCCCGTCTGGGACGCCACCTTTCCCTCCATGGGGAAGATGTCGCGCTCACCGAGACGGTGGAATGGCTTCGTCAGATATACGTCCGCGAGCTCGAACAAAGGGTTCCTGTAGAAATGTCAGTAGTATCGAGGGTTCGTGCATTCGTAAACCGAGTCCTTGGAGTCGAGGGCTATACCTTAGCTCCTATCAATTCAGAAGGCGTATTCTTTTCAACCCCCACAATTGAAAGGCTCAGGATTGAGGAGTTGAGTGATGGGCTTAGGTCGATCTTGAGCATGTCTCTCGAGATCATTCGCCAAGCTTCACTTGCCTATCACGATGATGCCCTTCTTGATAGCGAGGGCAATACACCAATTACTGGGGTGGTTTTGATCGACGAGATCGACGTCCACCTTCATCCGTCCTGGCAGGCGCTGATAGGTGAGGAACTAAAGTCGATATTTCCACGAATCCAGTTTATCGTCTCGACTCATAGCCCCCTTGTCTGCCAAAGCGCAGATACGATATGGCGGCTTGATACAGAGGACGGAGCCACCCAGGTCAGACAACTACAAGGCGCGGAGTTTGAAACTACGAGGAACGGTAGCATCCAAGAGGCCCTCGGCCTTACCGAGGCTTTTGGCATTGTGCGTGAACGATCGCCTGACGGAGCTGCAAAGCTTCGGAAAGCAGCCGAGTCAGCGTATTCCGAATCGGAACTCGATTCACTCCGAGGCACAGAAAAATGATCGGATATTTTGCACGGCAACCCCTCCTTGGTACAGATATTGCGTATCTCCTCCAGGTGCAATCAAGTATCGATGTGAAGCTTTCCTATGCAGACAAAGTCAACGCGGCAAAGGAAGAATGGAAAACCAGAAACGCGGCCGTTTTCGGGAATATCAGGACCAATCTTCATGCCACCGTTCACCGGGACGAAATGTGCGCCTACTGCGAATCATCGTTTGCGGACGAGGTTGAGCATATTAAGCCCAAAGACCTCTATCCTGGTGATAGCTTCAAGTATGACAACTTCCTGATGTCCTGCGGACCATGCAATCGAAGGAAAAGCAACAAGTCTGTCGTGAGTACCACCGACGGGGCAAAAGTAGTCTCGCGAAAGCAGGGTGCTGCTATTGAGCCACCCCCTGTCGGCGATCCCAGGTTCTTCCATCCCTTCGGCTTCAATCCCATGGAATTCATTGTGCTCGATCTCCGGGTAACCTTTCATTTCAGTGCCCTCCCCAAGCCAGGCCATCCCGACCATGATGCTGCGCTGCTGACCATCGAGATTCTCGGACTGAATAGCCGGGAGGCCCTCGTAGAACGGCGAAAGAAGGCATACCGCAAGTACCTTGCCCTCGCCCGCGACTACCTTCGCAGTTCAGAACAAGAACGCTCACGACAGGTTGCCTCATTCACTGCTGGCTGGCATCCAACAGTGTGGTTTGAGATGAAGCGTCAGCAAAAACTCATCCCCGAACTACAGGAAATGTTTTCTGCCTGTCCGGGTCTCAATAAGCTCTGATTGAACGAGGCCTTATCGATGGAAAGTAGGACTTGCTCGTAAAACTTGATTGCTTCTTCTTGAAGGAATTTGTGATATACTAATCACAGGATCGAATCCAAGAGGGGTCGTCGATGAAAAGGCTTTTCATTCCTTGCGCCATCGCTCTCGCTGCCCTGTTGTCGATGGGCTGCGCCATGTTCCTCACTATGGGCAATGGTACAATCATCACCGAGGAGCGACTCTCGGGCAAGACCTTCGACTCCGTGCTGTCGACGGGCATCTTTGATGTCGTGGCGGCCGAGGGGCCGTGCTCGGTTTCGATCGAGGCCGACGGGAATCTCATGAGTTTTATCACCACCTCGATCCGCGGGACGACCCTCATGCTCGGTATCAAGGAAATGTCGAATATCCAGCCCTCAAAGCGGATCACTGTCACTGTGTCCGCTCCATCATTCGCCTTATTTCAGAGCACGGGGGTGGGCGCAATCACGGCTACCGGTCTGGCGGCTTCGCCCACGCTCGAAGTGTCGCTTACCGGAACCGGCGGAGCCACGGTAGGCGGAACCTTCGCCAGTTTCGAGCTGGGCATCACCGGAACGGGCAGCGCGAAGGTGACGGGGACCACCGATTCGCTGCAGGTGAATATAACGGGGACAGGTAGCTTCAACGGCTTTGGCCTCTCGACTCCCTCGGCGCACATCGACATTACGGGCACGGGTAGCGCACGGATAACGATGAGCGGATCCACACCCGGGAACCTGTCGGGATCGTTGCTTGGAATTGGGAACATCGAATACAAGGGAACCATCGTCAATCCATCCGTGGCGCGCACGGGTATCGGCAGCCTGATCGACAGCAACTGAGTTCCCGACAGGTCTGCATGAGTCCTCCCGGATCCGCGGTGCATCCCTTGGAGAACGGGAGAAATCTGAGTGTGCTGCCCGGCCATTCGGCCGTGGTCGGCACGCCCCCGAAAGCACGATATTCGTTTGCACAGGGGAAACCCGAAACATCCCGGACATTGCCATCGATCTAGCCAGGAGGCTTGCATGGACTCTCAACTTTCCCAGTTTTCCGAATCACTGTCCGCCCTCGCGGCTGTTGCCGGGGGACGGCTCTATCACGTCCCCTCGATTCTGGGTGGAAGGACCGCCCTTTCCTTTGACGGGAAGCGCCTTCTCGTAGCGGCGGTCGAGGCCGAGCGTGACGAGAAGCTTGCAATTCTCGCGCCAGGCGGAAAGGAGGTCGAAGCCCGGGTGATCGGCTTTGATCCCCGGCAGGGCCTTGCGGTCCTCGAACTCAGCGATGCCCTGCCTGCATCTGCGTGGACGCCCGAAACTGCGATGCCGGCCCTCGGTTCCCTCCTGCTTGCCGCTGCCTATCCCTCGCCAGATGGCGTGGAGGCGCGCCTCGACATGGTCCGCATCACCAAGGGTGGCCCTGGGGACGAGGATTCCTACCTGCAGACCGATGGCGCCTCATTTCCGGGCTTTGCGGGTGGTGCCCTACTGAGCCCTGCCGGGAAACTCGCAGGGGTCATTGTCGCCGACCGACCGGGCAATGGAGCCTGGGCCCTACCCGCCGAAAGGGCGAGGAAGCTCCTCGACACGATTGCTGCACGCGGCTTTCCGCGACGCGCCTGGCTTGGAATCTCCACGGTGCCAGTCACGGTGCCCGAGGCCTGGAAGGCGGCACTGGGGGGTCGCACTCTTGCGACCATGATCGCAGGCCTTGAGACCGGCGGTCCAGCCGAACTGGCGGGCCTCCTCCCCGGCGACCTGATCATCACGCTTGGTGGCACCGTGGTCGAGCGCCCCGGGGAACTGAGCGATGCGCTGGGGAGCCTCGAGGCGGGAGCGGTCGTCAGGGTGGTGCTGCTACGCGCTGGCAAGCCCTTGGTTCTTGAAGTGAAAAGCAGCGAGGCTCCCAGGGAAAGCCAGAAAGGCGAGGAGGGCTGCTGCGGTGGCGGCCATGGACGACGGGGACCATTTGGAATGCGGGGGCTTTTCCACGGCAGGCATGGCCACGGCGGGCACGGCCATGGTCACCAGGGCGGCGATGAGGAAGGGGACTGCTGCGGTGGCGGCCCCGGTCAACACGAAAGGCCCTGAGCGTGCGTGAGCGTTCGCCCGCGGCATCCTCGGGACCTGTCCTCCTGAGGCTCGCCTTCGCGGGCGGACAGGCCGCCGAGATGTCGGCCCGCATTGCCCGGGAGGGAATCGTCATAGTTGGTGATGACGTGGAAGCGGAACTGGTGGCAGCCCTGCCGGGATCCTCCCGCCTTCCCGCTCATTCCGCGTCGGCCGCCCGGGACGATCCGGGCCTCAGCCCCCGCGAACTGGAGATCCTCGACTACCTGGCGGATGGCTGGTCCAATGCGGAAATTGCCTCGGTCCTCGGCATCGGCCTTCGTACGGTCCGCTTCCACCTCGAAGGTCTCTATTCGAAACTCGGAGCCTCCCGGCGTGGTGAGGCCGTCCGTGAAGGCGTGCGTCTGGGTCTGGTGAGCTTCGAGGCCTGAGAGGCGGCCAAGGGCAGGCATCGGGATGGCAAAGACGGCGGATGGTCTTTAAGCGGGCACAGAACAGGGCTCAGGTTGCGCGACGCAGGGGGGGGAGGACCGGCTGGGTTTCCCTGATATCCATCCATGAAGCTCTGGAAAAGCTGTCCATTCCATCATACGATGGCTTTTGATAGCCAATCCTGAATGAGGAGCAAATCATGAAGAAAGCCCTGAGCGCGATCGCCCTTGCCCTGGTTGTGATAGCCGGAGCCCAGACCCGATCCCAGGCCATTCCCCTCCCCCTGCCCACCCTCGACAGCTTCAAGGATGCCTTCCAGGGTTTTTCGAATGACATGGCCGGTACCCTTGCCTTGAACTCGTCCGTCGGCACGGTCTGGTCGGACTCGTTTACGGGTGGCTTCCCCCATTTTGGTGCAGGCTTCGCCCTGGGGACGGCCTTCGCATCTTCAGGAGCCTTGAAGAGTGTCTTTGACGCAGTCGGCATCGAAATGCCACTCGCCCTCTCCAACATCGGACTCCCCTTCCCAATAGTCGCAGCCACAGCCAAGATCGGCCTTCCCTTCCTTCCCCTCGACGTTGGGATCAAACTGGGATACCTCCCTCCTGAAACTGGAGAAAGCATCAGAAGCCTCACCGGCGTGTCGACCGACTACGTGAACATCGGCGCACAGGTCAGGCTGGCCCTCCTCAGGGAGAACCTCCTCCTCCCCGCGGTCAGCCTGGGCCTTGGTGCCAATTACCAGAAAGGATCCATCGGCGCGCCCATCCCGATTCCCGGTGGATCCACATCCTTCAGCCAAAACCTCCTGGGTCTTGGCGTCTGGAACCTGACTATCAGCGACCCGAACCTCGGCCTTTCCTGGGAATCGTCAACCTACGACGCCACCGTCCAGGTATCCAAACGGCTCCTGGTGGTCACGCCCTACGCGGGAGCTGGATACACAATTGGTACGAATGCGGTCAGGGGTGGGCTTACGAACGCGCTGGGCGTTACCCAGACCCTGAACGGCGTAACCACCGAGAAGACCGTCGATGACCTGGGCGCGGCCTTCGCTGCGGTGGGCGTCACGGCGCCGAATCTCGACGCCTTCGGATTCAGCTTTGGCGCCCAGGCCAATGACCCCGTCATGCGCCTCTATGGCGGCATCGCCCTCAACATCCTCGTCCTGATCCTTGACATCCAGGCAACCTACGTTCCCCTGACCAACAATCTCGGGACGACCCTGACCGCACGACTACAGATATAATATGGGGAGAAGCTGAAAATGGGGAGAAACTGAGAATTCTCGCTGGCAGAGGCATGGCAGGATCCGGAGCGGGGGCACCCCGCTCGCAGCTTCCAGCCAGTGGGCAGCCATGGAGCTCCCCGGGGTTTGCCCCAGGGAGCCTCTAGATTCCCCTCTGATGCTTACTGCTGCTCCATGGTCAGTACTATGACATCATGGTAGTCGGTGATCTTGTAGAGTCCATCCCCGTCTCCGTCCAGGTAGAACGAGAGTTTCTTCAGGCTGGAGTAGTACGAAAGCTTGATGGACTGGCCCGCGAGGGTGACATCTGTGTAGGTGATTCCATCGGTTGAAGTCTTGTAAGTGGCAAGCGTTCCGACATAGACGCTGTCGCCCTGGTCCGCGAGCGCAGTGAAGGTTCCTTTTTTGGCATCGAGGACCGTGGTTCCATTGGCGGCTTTCTGCGAATAGTCGAAGCTTCCATCGGCGAGGACCATGGTCCAGGTGCCTAATGCTGTAGTGAGCTTGTAGGTAGCCGCAGGAACGGAGGAACCCATGATGCCCATGGCGCACGAGGTGGAAAGGAAGGCCAGCAAGGACAATAGGACGCAGAGGGCCGCTACATTTCTTGTCTTCATCTTCGATGCTCCTGTTGAAACCACTTCGAATGATCAAACAGCAA
>JBMOIK010000161.1:0-8672 GCA_049317365.1 Rectinemataceae bacterium
CTCATTGGTGGCCCCATCGCCGAAAAAGCAGACAGTGACTGCATCGACCTTCCTGTAACGCTGGGCAAATGCAGCCCCTACCGCTAGGGGAATCCCTCCCCCGACGATACCATTCGCGCCAAGGCTTCCCGAAGAGGAGTCGGCGATATGCATGCAGCCACCTCGCCCGTGGCAGTAGCCTGCTTCCTTGCCCAGGAACTCGGCCATCATGAGGTCGAGGCTCATCCCCTTGCCAATTGCCTGGTTGTGCCCGCGATGGGTCTGGGCAATCAGGTCTTCCTTGGCGAGAGCGGAGCAGACCCCAACCCCGGTGGCCTCCTCGCCTATGCAGAAGTGGGCGGTTCCGTGGACCTTGCCCTCGGTAAAGAGCCTTGCCGCAGTTTCCTCGAAGCGCCTGGTCTGCGCCATTTTAAGATAGAGCTCCCCCAGCTTCTCCCTTGTGATGGTCATGGCCGATTCTCCCCGCGTTGGGGCGGGCTTCGCCGGAGTCGTACCCAGCGCTTCCTTCGCTCCCGTTACACGATGCACTTTTGTGGCATAGCGCCCTGCTGTTGTCCGGTCTTCTAGTACCTTGGGCATGGTTTATTATAGGGAGTAGATATCATTTGTCAATACTTCACGCTCTGGACTTTAAATGTAATCGATATTGACATAAGTCAATATCTCCCGGGCCGTAGACTCAGGAAACCGCCCCCTCAATTTCTCAGCCTCAGCCCCAGGGGTACGAAGTGCTGGAAATCCGCGACATTCGCTGTGGCAAGCTCCGCGTTCATGAGAATGGCTGCGGACGCGATCGTGGCATCGAGCCGTAGTCGACGCAGGCGGCCAGTACTGTTCCACAGTCGTGCAGCCTCCTGTGCCTGACCTGCGGTAAAAGGGAAGACTCGGTCGCTGATCATCGACAGGACCACCGCGACACCCTCCCCATCAACCGGGCCGGAAAGGAACTCATACCAGGCAAGCGAGGAAGTGCACAGCTCCGTATCCATGAACCAGGTCTCTACCTTCCCTGCCTCGGTACTGCCTGCGACAAGGAGCCCGATGAGGTAGTTCGTGTCGAGAAGGATCACGGCTCCCTACCCCACTCGGCCCGGCTTTCTGCGACTTCTTCGAGCCAGGCGCGGGCCTTGCCTGAGTCCAGCCCCCCGGCCTGATGATACGAATGGAGCCGCGTCAGCGAGCCAGCCTGGGAAGCGAGGTAGTCCTTTTCAGCGCGCTCGACACTGCGCCGGACAACCTCGGCCTGTGAGATTGACCATGCAACAGCCAAGCGCCTGAGCCGGTCTATGGTTGCCTCGTCCAATGCAAAGGTGCTGCGATACGTCATAACTGCCATACCATAACACTACACCATCACGGACCTGCGGTCACGCGCTTTCGGTGATTTGCACAAGGGCCTTCACCCGTGTACAATCACAAAAATCGGAGGCTTTTATGGCACTCATTCTAGTGGTGGACGACGAGCCCATGGTGCTCGAGACCCTTGGACGCATGCTTGAGAAGTCCGGACATATGGTGGAGTGCGCCAAGGACGTGGAGGCTGCTGTAGCCGCAATGTCCATGCGCCCCCCGGAAATCATCTTTGTCGATCTGGTGATGCCTGGGACGGGAGGACTTACCTTCATCATGGAAAACCTCAGCGAGCAACGACATGTGGCAGTCATCGCCATGTCGGGGCGCTTCCCTGTCGGTACGGACTCGATGCTCGGGCTACGGTCTACCCTCGGAATCTGCGCCTTCCTCGCCAAGCCCTTCACGAGCGCTGAGCTCGCAGCGGTCCTCGACAAAGCCCTGAAATCCCTCCGCTGAGGCTGGCTGGGACCCTGGATGCCCCTCGGCCCATCAGGGAGAAGGGCATCGAGGGTGGCTATTTTTTCAGCGGCCCGATCCGTACAACTATCTCCCCATCGGCTTCGCTCTTCTTGAGGGTACCCACCATGGCTGCGATCGTATTGGCGACGATGGCCCGCGCGAAGTCATTGAGCGGCACCTCCTTGCCAGCTGAACTGAGCGTCACTTCCCTTTCCATGTTGCCTCCAGAAAATCAAGGATAGACCCCACCGGGTCGGGTGGGAAGGCCAGGCGCCCGAAAGCCTCCCAGGCTGACCTGCGCCGTGCATCTTCGCACACGAGGATATCAACCTCGGAAGACGACCGTTTTTCAGGGCCCTCCCCGCGATGAACGAGAACCCTCAGCGCCCCCTCCACCTCGAGTCCCTCCACGAAGAGAATCCCCTGCCCTGGAAACAGCGCTTCGAGCCAGGCCCTGTCCGGCGACCCGGGTGTGGGAATGAAGACTGCGGTAGTGCCCCCCGCTCCGGTGCCGATATAGGCGACCGGGCTCGCGCCGGCTGCGCGGAAGCGTGCGCTGTCCTTGCCCTCCGGTTCAAAGGCCCCCGCCGCCCGCGTGCACTTGGCAGCGCCACAGGCTATGCCGCGCCGGAGGCAGGCCAGGATGAGGGCCTCCATGAGGGTGGTCTTCCCCGATTCGGACCAGCCGAAAAAGGAAACGATAAGACGTGAAGGGCTGTCGCTCACGGGGGGACTATATCCTCGGGAAGGGGACAGCGGAAGCTCGCAGTTTGCCCTTTCCCCGGGAAGCATCTACCTTGAAGAGCACAAGGAGCACCACGATGTCACGCTTGCCTGTCACCTACCTGACCCACGGGGGCGGCCCATGGAACGAGATGGAAGATTCCATGTCGGACCCCGCCTATCAGTCGCTCAGCACCTGGCTGCTCGAGTTCGGCCGCGATCTTTCGGAAAAGGCCAGCTCCCTCCTTGTGATATCGGCTCACTGGGAGGAGGCCACGCCGACCCTCCACTACGGCGAAGCCCCATCCATGCTCTATGACTACGGTGGCTTTCCCGAGCATACCTACCACCTCCAATGGCCAGCCCCCGGTTCACCCAGCCTCGCCTCCCGGGCCGATGAACTCCTCCGATCGGCGGGCTTCCAGACTGGCCGCGAAACAAAGAGGGGCTATGACCACGGAACCTTTGTCCCGATGATGGTCGCCTTCCCGGAAGCCAGCCTCCCCGTAGCCCAGCTCTCCCTTGTGAAAGGCCTCGACGCCCTGACCCACTGGAACATCGGCCGGGCCCTGGCTCCGCTCCGCGACGAGGGAGTCGCCATCATTGGAAGCGGCATGAGCTACCACAATCTCAGGGCCCTGTTCTCGGGCGATCCCGCCATCGGGAGGATCTCAGCGAGTTTCAACCAGTGGCTCGTGAACTCAGCGACCCTCAGCGACCCAATGCTGCGCCGCGAAGCGCTCGTAAACTGGATGACCGCGCCCGGCGCCCTCGAGTCCCATCCGCGCAGCGAGCACCTGACTCCCCTCTTTGCCATCGCTGGCGCTGCCGCTGATGATCCAGGGCGCGAATCCTGGCATTCACGACTACTGGGGGCTGAGGTCTCGTGCATCAGCTATGGAGCCTGACGGAGGCAGTTTTATTTCATTTATGTAGATATAGAGTCTACTAGATACATTTTTGTATTTTATCCTGCAATTCAAATGTCCCAAAACTGTTCCCCGGAGGCTGGGAGATACATACATCCTTCGCAGGGACTGCACGCTGTTTCTATAGATATGAGCAATAATTAAGTTACATGCTGCGACGATTTCGGCTAGAAAGGAAGGGCGACACGGGCTGTTTGGCATCATTCATGCATTGCTAGGACCAACAACACTCGCATGCCAGGAGATGCAATGAAACGAACCTCGTCCTTCCTCACGGCCCTCGCGCTCGCGGTGGCTGCCCTCGGCGCCCAGACCGCAGCGCCGACGCCGGTGCTGAGCTCCGGCAACACGGCCTGGTTACTTGCGGCCACGGCCCTCGTCATGTTCATGACTGCCCCGGCACTTGGGCTTTTTTACGGAGGCCTCGTCCGCAAGAAAAACGTGCTCAGCGTCCTCATGCAATGCTTTGCCGCCCTCGCGATCGTCTCGGTCATCTGGGTCGCCTTCGGTTACAGCCTTGCATTCAGCGACACCGAGATCATTCCAGGCGTACTAGGCGACTTCAAGTGGGCCTTCTTCAGCGGCATGACGCCTGAGGTCCTCTCACCCTATTACATCTCGGACGCAACGGGACGCGTGCCCCACCTCGTCTTTGCGATGTTCCAGTGCATGTTCGCGGTCATCACGCCCGCCCTCATCGCCGGCGCCTTCGCGGAGCGCATGAAGTTCTCCTTCTTCGTACTCTTCACCGCCCTCTGGGAAATCCTCATCTACATTCCCCTGGCCCACATGGTCTGGTCCGCCAACGGCTTCCTCTTCAAGCTCGGCGTCCTGGACTTCGCGGGAGGCACGGTGGTCCACATCAACGCGGGTTTCGCGGCCCTCGCAGTCGTCCTCCTCCTGGGCAGGCGCTCCAACCACCGGACCCTTCCGCCCCACAACCTGGCCTACACGATGATGGGAGCGGCCATGCTCTGGTTCGGCTGGTTCGGCTTCAACGCGGGCTCCTCGCTCGCGGCCGACGGCATCGCGGCGGGCGCCTTCGTGGCGACCAACAGCGCGGCGGCAGCTGCCGGCCTCGTGTGGCCCTTCCTCGACTGGCTCATCAACAAGCGGCCGACCATGCTCGGCGCGGCCACCGGCGCGGTCGTCGGACTCGTCGCCGTCACCCCGGCGGCGGGCTTCGTGAACCCGGCCGGCGCCATGGCCATCGGCGCGATTGCCACAATTGTCTGCTTCTTCATGGTCACCGTGGTCAAGGAGAAGCTCGGCTACGACGACGCCCTCGACGCCTTCGGCTGTCACGGCATCGGCGGCATCGTCGGAGCGCTCCTTACCGGCGTCTTCGCCGATCCGCGCCTGTGGAAGGCTTTCGGCGCCACCTATTCCGGCACCCTCTACGGCAACCCCGCCCAGCTCGGCATCCAGGCCATCGGAGTCCTGGTGTCGGTCTGTCTGGCATTCTTCGGTACCCTGGTCATCTACAAGCTCGTCGACCTCGTGCTCCGCGCCCGCGTGAGCGTCCACGAGGAGGAGGTCGGACTCGACATCACCCAGCACAACGAGCGTGCCTACACGGTCATCGACTGAAGCGGCGAAAGCGCGAAAGGAAGCAACTATGAAAATGGTAATTGCGATCATACAGCCCTGGAGGCTCGAGTACGTCAAGGAAGCCCTCTACGCGGCCGAGGTCAAGCTCATGACCGTCTCGGAGGTGCTCGGCCACGGACGCCAGGGCGGCGCCCCGGAGATCTACCGAGGGCAGAAGGAGACGGGCAACCTCCTCCGCAAGATCAGGCTCGAGATAGCCGTCAACGAGGCCTTTGTCGAGCCGACCATAGCCGCCATCCAGAAAGGCGCCCGCACGGGCGAGGTCGGCGACGGCAAGATCTTCGTCTACGAGCTCGCCGAGGTAGTGCGGATCAGGACGGGGGAGCGCGGCGGGAAAGCCATAGGATAGGTCCGGAGGAGGGGACGGCGGGACGCATGGGCCCGCCCCCTCCTTCGTCACCTCTCAATCATCATAGCTAGGTCTTCTTTCGGTTTTTTTCCCCGCGTCGTGCTTTTTCGACTCGAGCCTGCGCTCGCGGGAGGCGCGGGTTGGCTTGGTGGCACGGCGCGGCTTTTCCCGGTGTAGGGCCTGCGCCACGAGGTCGGCCGCGCGGGCGAGGGCGAGACCGCGGTTCAGGATCTGGCTGCGCGTATCGCTGGCGGACACCAGGAGGATTCCGCCTTCGAGGAGGCGCCCGGAAAGCCGGGAGAGGACCAGTTCGAGGTCGGCCGGCGGAAGGCCGATCTCGCCGACAGGAACGCGGCACGAAGCCTTCGTGTTGACCTTGTTCACGTTCTGCCCGCCAGGACCGCCCGAGCGCGCGAACTCAAAGGTCGCACTGGCCTCGATCGCCGCAAGCAGTTCATCACGGTTCATTCATTCACCCCCAGGAGCCTGCGCCGCCGGTGCGCGCGACACGGAAATCTTCGTAGTTGCGACGAGCCCGAGGCCCCCTTCCCTCTGCTCCGCCCCCTCCACGGCCAGGAGGTCGTGGCGCCTGAACGAAGAGAAGCCCGCAGCCAGCGCCTCGGGCGAGCCGGCCCGCGCCGACAGCGTGACCAGCTTCCCCGGAGGCTCGCAGTTCCCCAGAGACTCTCGACCCTTCCTGCAGATGGCGTAGCGGAGGCGCCCTGCCTTGTTGAGCATGCCATCGGAAACGACGCGGCCCGAAAGACAGTCCCCCGAGGCCGTGGTTCCCTGCCCTGCCCTGTCAAGCGAAGGCTCCCCGCTTTTTGGGGGCAGGCAGGCGAACCAGGACCATTTCACCGAGCTTCGGTCGAGGCCCGCGCCGACAGCCAGCGCTGCCATCGGAGGGCCGGGAAGCCAGGCTGCCTCGCCGTGACAACTTCGCGCCGGGCCGGCCGCGAGGGCGGGACAGGGACCCGAATGCGTACAGGGGCCCGCAACATGCCAGCCTCTGGCGCACAAGGCATCACGGAGGGCCAGTGCGTCGCGGCTCGTCGCCTGGGTGGCGGGTTCGATGACGAGGACAAAGCCACCCAGCTCCAGATGCGCGGCGGCGGCCTCTACAAGGGCCGCACGGCGGCCCACCCGATCGGCCTCGTCCTTCCAGAGTTCGTTGATGAGCTTGGAGGCGACAACTGCGTCGAAGGCACCCTCGAGGGGCGGCAGTCCGAGGGAGAGATCGGCGCGAAGACTGGTCACCCGGGCTGCCCCGCCCTCGGAGGCTCCCTGGGCCGCAAAAAGATTCCCCGCGAGGCTGAGGGCTTCCGCGCTTCCGTCGACAAGGACAAAATCACGGGCACCGCGTCCCCAGAAAGCAGCCGAGGCAGGGCCTGGCCCCGCACCGAGGTCGAGAACGCGGAGCGCGGGCCTTTGGATGAGGTCAAGGGACAGGGAGGCTTCGATAAAGGAAACCGCCCAATAATAAAGGAGATAGGCGCCAAGCAACTCAGGGGAATCCATATAGGCCCTGGTGCCAGGCTCAGGCTCCAGGAGGAGGCGCTCCCCCGTCAGTCCGCGCTGGAGACGGAGGAGGGCCTCGGAAAGCCCGGCAAGCTCCCTCCCGGAAAGAGGGTTCTGAGCAAATCCATCAGCCCCGAGACCCGATCCCCGGAGATTTCTCCCACGCCATTCTGCCAGCAGCAGGGGTAGCCAGGCTTCGAGTCGGGCGGTGGGCGAACCGATTTTCATGGCCTCAGACTAGCGTATCAGCCCCGGGTAGGTCGACATTAGCCGGACCATCCTGTAGGCTCGGCGTGCATCGCGGGCAGGCCGTTCGCGAAGGCGAACGGAGAAGGACATGCAACACAGGCGGAATTCACCCACCTCCCTCCTGCTGGGATTCATAACCCTGGCCTTCGCAGGCTTCGCCACGCAGGCCCAGGCCCAGGCACCAGCCCTCCCTCCCCCGGGGCTTGGCCTGGCGATACCTGCCAGCCCCGAAGCCGTACCGGCTCGGATCGATGGCTGGAAGGCAGCGCCATCGGCAACCCGCCTAACCCTCGCCTCAGCCGATAGTCTCATAGCGCAGGGGAAGTGGAAGAGCGCCTGGGATTTCCTTGCGGCAGCAGACAAGGAGTGGAAGAATCCCTTCCTCCTCGCGAAGGCCACCGAACTTGCAATAGCAGGTTCGATTGACAATGAGGGCTACCTCGCCTTTTCCTTCGTGGACTTGCCCAAGGGCGGTACTGTCGCCGAAGCGCGAAAGGCTGGCACAGGTTCAGGCGCGATCATATTCTCGCCCCTCGCCCTCGCAGAAGCCCAGTCCGAAGCAGGAATAGCTGCAGTACCTGTCCTCAACCTCGCCCTCGGCCACTACCTCACCGAAGTGGGACGTCTCTTTGGCGGCGCCTGGGTCATGGAAGACGGGGAGATCGCCCAGCGGAGCTACCAGGCCTACGCCTCAGCGCGGGGTGCCGGCGTCTATGATCCGACAAGCCTCCGGGCCGAAGCCGAGGGAATGCTGGATGCCGGCGCCGTGCCCAATGCGACGGCCTTGCTGGTCGCTGCCGAGGGTATCGACCCGAAGGATCCCCGCACGCGCTATGACCACGCGGTAGCCCTCCTCATGCAGGAGCAGGGAGAATTGGCCACCGTCCAGGTGGATGCCGGCCTCGCCTTCGACAAGGAACCCGACTCTCGACTTTCGGGCTATGGACTCGGGGCGCAGGCCGCCTCACTTTCAGGAAACAAGGCCAGGGCATCCGACTACCTCGATCGCGCCGGCAAGGAGTTCCCCGATCGCCCCGAGCCCTACCTCTTCCGCCACTACATCGCGGTCAGCGGCGGAGACGCGGTCGCCGCCTCAGCCATCGCCTCGGCAACCCTCGACAAATTCGGCGCCTCCCCCAACATCATCTCCTCCCTCGTGACAGCCTGGTTCCGTCAGGGGGACGCCACCGATGCCATTGCCTTCCTCGACATCGGGCTGGCCCGTTTCGCTGATGATGACCAGGGAGCGGGCGCCTTCGCCTTCTACAAGGCTGTCGCCCTCCTGCAGACAGCTGCGGCGAAGGAGGATCTGGCTCCCATAGGAGCCCTCCTCGATCAGGCCGAAGCGCGGCTCAGGAAGGTCCTGCCCGCCGAATCGGAGGCCTTCTCCACGATAGCCAGCCTTCGTGAGCGCCTCGTCGGCATGCTCGCGGGCGAGCCACCGGCGCAGCAGTGAGGGTTATCGTCGTAGTTGGGATGAT
>JBMOIK010000162.1:0-8633 GCA_049317365.1 Rectinemataceae bacterium
CTTCGCGAACCAATCATACACCCGTCGGCACGAATACATCGTCCGGGTGAGCCTCCTTGTGGCGTGCGATGGCAAATATTTCCCGCCAGCATGCGATGAGGTTCATTCGCTCGGGGATGGAGATGGGTAGGGCCTCTCGGAGCATCGTAAGGTTGCGGGAAGGCACTGCTGGAAAGAGGTGGTGCTCAACGTGCTCGTCCAAACCGCCGTAGAAGAACTTGGTGACAGGAGAGACCTTTACCCCTCGCGTGCACAGGCGCTGATCGTTGGTATTGTACATCATGCCGATATGCTCGGTACGATGGTAGAAGGCGCCGATGGCGAGGCCTATGTGCGGCGCGAGCATGAGAAGGAGGATAAGGTCCCAGCGCCGCAGGGCTATGCACCCGGCCAGGACTGCGACATTGATCAGAAGTACGGCAAGGGACTCTCGACGAATGAACCTCAGGTCCTGCTCGCTGCAGTGCACCTGGATCATGGGATGCAGACGCCCACCCGTGCGTTGGATCAGTCCCCATATCGCCTTGAAAAAGTCGATGATCCCCAGTGTCAGCACCGTAATCAGGATGCCCAGCAATTCCCCTCTTACCCATCTGGTGCTGAGGTTTTCAGGAAAGGCCGGCTCGGGATCGACACCTCGCACCATGGTGTAGCGATGGTGGAGCACATGGGATACTCTCTGGTTCCTGGACCCCACCTTCCATAGGATATGGATCAGGAAATAGAGGGCATCGCTCAACCAGTCAAGACCCCGGGCAAGCACGATCTTGTGCCGCATCTCGTGCTCGATGCCATGGAGAAAGCCTACGAGCCATACATAGACCAGGAGGGAAGGCAATGCGAGCAGGAGGTTGTAGTGCCACGCGATGGCCGTCAGCCAGCCCATTGCTACGATAAGGCCCAGGTGGATGATTATCCGCACACCGCCTTCCAGCGAGCTCCTCTGATTCAGCTTTTTGAGCGTTTCGCTGTCGAGCTCCGGCCGATCCCAGAGCTTGGCTTCCTGGTCCCATTCTCGAGACTGGAGTTCACTCCGCGAAACAAACTGTAGTTTCATCGCCCCCTCCGTTCGGCTTGTCGAGGTACATTTCTAGCTCCGAGAATGATGAATGGCAGGTTCAGTCACAATCGACAATCACCTGTAGACCACAGAAAAACAAGGGCTCTGCTCGCGGCATGGCCTGTTCGAAGATTGACTATAAGGCAGCCGCCAAAACCTGTCGCCATGGCAGTGGGGTCGCCTGACAGCATGAGCCTGCGGACTTCGGCGACAGCCATCATTCCGTGCTGAAAACTGGTTCCAGGCTGGAGCTGATCAGGCTGATATCGACCGGTTTGATCAGGAAGGCAGCAGGCTTCAGCGCCATGGCCATTTCCTTGATATCAGGTCGCAAGTAGCCGGTGGTGAATATAACAGGTGCCGATGAGAACTCGCCGATTCGCCGGGCGGCCTCTTCCATGAGGGAGCACAATGCCCATCTCTCCGAGGAATTTATGCCCTGGTGTTCTTTGGACTATTCCGGAAACTCACATTCCCAGGAAACGCGAATGGAGGCTCTTCCGCCACTCCTTCTTCTCGCCTTCCTTTTCCCACTGGATGCGGCGCTTGACGACGAAGGCGGCTTCCTTTCCATCCTTGAACTCGACCACGGCAAAGGATCCGGAACCAAGGTAGACGACCTTTTCTCCAGGGCTGAGGTTCTCGGCCGCGGTAATGCGCTCGTACACACATTCAAAGTGTGCTGGCAAACCTGTTTCCCGATCCGAACCGAGGGCACTCGACAGATCATGGACGGGTTTCTCGCAGATCGGGCACATGGGAGCGTCTGCTCGTATCTGGCCGATGAAGGACTCCCGGCGTTCGCCGCCCACTGGCTTGGTTCGCTGTCCGGAATTCTGTGCCTGTCGCGGACCCTTTCCAAGGCGCTTTCGCTGACCGCCCTTGCCCTGGGTTCCGGCCTGGGATTCCTGGGATTGGCGACTGGAGCCTCGATCCTGGGAGGGCCTGTTGTCTCCAGCCTGAGGGGGCTGCCCCAAGGCAGCAGGGTCGGAAGGGCGCTGCCGCTGCTGCTGTCCACTGGATAATGGCAACTGGCCGCTAGTCAATCCGCGTGAGCGCTGCTGGCCCTGGTTGCCTCGACCTGACTGGCCACGATCCTGGCGACCGTCCCGGGATGGCTCCTTCGATGCCTGTTGACGCTGGGGAGAAGGCTGCCTGCCCCGACCATCGCGCCCTTCCTGCGGACGCCCACGGTCCTTGCCACGGCGACCACCCTGGCGGTTTTCAGGCGAGGCTTTGGGCTCGCCCTGCGGTCCTCCCTCCTCGGGATCCTTACCGCGTCGTTCGTCTGCCATCGGGATATCCTTCCACGAGCCTTGCGGAGAGGACGGTCGCTATCCTGAGGATGGCGCCGGCCAGGTAGGCCTCGTCTCGCAGCTTTTCCTTGAACTCGGCGATGCGCTCGACACCACCGTCTGCGGCGCCTGCGGCCCGCCTTCTGGCCCTGCCCGTCATGATTCTCCCGTGAAAGCCGATTCGAAGCGGCGGACCACTGTGCCATCCCGCAATAGGATCACATCATAGCGGACCTGCGCGCTACTATATTCTCGATTCCGGGACAGGAAGATTTTAGACGTTTCGACGATCCGACGACGTTTCCGTGACGAAATTGCCCGTGCGAGGTCCTCCGAGCCAAAAACCGACCAGTTCTTGACTTCCACAAAGCAGATAATCCCCGCTTTTTCCGCAATGATGTCGATCTCGCCCGTCTTCATCCGGAAATTCCTGGCGACGATGCGGTAGCCCTCGGATTCCAGAAGCGCTGTCGCGGCGTCCTCGCCCCTTCGCCCCAGCTCGACCCGGGGAAGGGCGGAGTCCTGTATCACGTAGCGGCTAGCTCGCTGGAATCAAGGGCACGTGCGATGAAGACTGTTTTTTCGGTAAGGAGGTCGATGATCTCGCCTGACTCATTCTCGCTGTGATGGCCGAACTCATCGACGATGATCCTGAGCTTGGGCCTGAGCGGCGCTTCGGGGTGGGTCTCTATGACACGGGCGATGGCGGCACTGTTCAGGAGCACGATGGATCCAAGGGGGTAGATACCCATGCTCTTGATGAAGGCCTTGAGGATGTCGGGATCGAAGCGCCTTGCATTGTCCAAAAGGAGGGTCTTCATCGCGGCGTATCCGATCATGGAATGGCGATAGGATTTCTTGCTTACCATGGCCTCAAAGGCATCCGCAACCGAGACAATGCGTGCCAACACGTCGATGTCGTTGGCAGAGTTCTTGCGGGGATAGCCCTCGCCATCCCAGCGCTCGTGATGCTGGAGCCCTATCAGCCCCACATCATCTGGATACATGAGTTCCTTTGTAATGACGCGGTATGACAGGAGGGGATGGGCCCGGACCTTCTGCCCCTCCTCCTCCGTGAGCTTGCCTCTTTTCTTGGCGATGTCATCGGGGATTCGGAGCATCCCGGCATCATGGAGGAGGGCTCCAGTTGCCAGATACGAAAGCCGGTAGGGCGGCAGCTTGAGGGCCTGCCCCATGACAACCGCCAGAATGGCTATGTTGATGCCTGAACGGGCAAGGCTGTCTTCCTGCACTGCTGATCCTAGAATCGCTGAAAGCGCTACCTGGTATTCCTCGCGCACAAGGATCAGTACAGCCTGGGTAATCTGGTCGATGGATTTCGGATCGACCGATTCTCCCTTCTTGATCTGGTCAAAGACCTTGGTTAGCCGATCGACGAGATCTATATAACGGCGATAGAGAGCCCGGGAGCCGGCGAACTGGGTGCTCGATATGGTATCGGAGGCGCTTTGGGCTGCAGATGCCGGCTTTGCGATGACGAGTTCACCCTCGGTCATGACATGGACAACGCCCCAGCGCTTGAGGATGTCGAGGTCCTTCTGCCGGACAGCAACGTTGGCTGGCACGAGGAGGTTGGTCTCATCGACATGGACATCTTCGCTCCACATCGAACCTGGCTTGATTTCAGCTAGCGCGATACGATTCTTCATGGTTCCTCTGCAGCCTGAATCCAGGCGAAGACTTTTGCGACAACTTCATACATCCCCGGGGATACGCAGGTTCCAAGATCGAGGGGAAAAAGCAGATCTGCACAACCTTCATCGCTGACAACTGGGATCCCGCATTCAGAAGCCATCCTCAACATGGATTCCGCCATGCGCCCCTCTGCCTTCGCCACGACGAAAGGGGCTGGAACATCGGCATTGTACCTGAGGGCCACCGCCCTCTCGCGCCGCTTCAACACTCGCTCAGGCACAGGTATCCACTCCAGGAATGAAGGGGATCCCTCGCTCAGACTCCATTACCATCAATTCGCAACCCGAGGACGCCAAAGAAGTCCCGAGCCCGAGCCAATCGCGGAGCCGCCCATCATGCGGCGGCTGGATGCGAAGCAGTTTAGCCGCACCTGTGCGCACTGTGAGAGAAAAACCCCAAAGGGTTCCGCCCTCGGGAGGACTGCCCTCTGGAAAAACTGTAAACCGCCCCTCCATCGATGCAGGAACCCTCGACGTTGGTTTCAAGTGTAAGCGAAAGCTTCCCTTGAAGGCAATTGATCCAAGCTGAAAACTAAAAGGAACGAGCACATCAGGCTCCGAAGCATGCAGCTGATTGAAGAGGCCCAGGAGTGCAGAGTCTCCGTCCTTGCGGGAACAGAGCATTGCCAACATCGCCGCCAACTCTGTGAGCAGGGAGTCGTGCGCGTCATCGCCGCCATCAGCCCGCCTGAAATCCTCGTCGCTCCTGCCTTCTGGATCCCTTCCATTCTCGATCGCAAGCAGCCTGTCGACAGCTTCGGGAGTCGCCCCGAGCCCCTTGGCTTCGAGTCTGCAGGCCATCGCGGCCCGCCCCCGTTCTTCGACGGGTATCCCCGCAGCCACTGCTCGCCTCACCCGTGCGAGACCTGAGGCATCTGGAACAAGGCCACGAGCCAGCCAGGCTTCCGCAGCAGCGATTCCCGAAGCATCCTGGCTCATTCCAAGGCTCAGGAGCAAGCGTGCGCCAAGTCCTGATGGCGATGGCGATGGCGGAAAAATGGCCATCGTGGCCCTGCTACCAAGAAGCTCCGGTGGAGTCGCCATGTGGAGCCAGACGATGGACCCGATCGGAACTGGCTTGGTCGTTGGTACAGGAAACTCGAATCCGCGAACCCTGAGCAGGGCCTGTCCGTCTGCCGCCAGTCCGACGACCCGAGCCAATACAGAAGCGCCAGCCCGGAAGGGAATTCCGGAGCCGGCGCCTACAGTAATCGTTTCGCGCCCATCGCCTCGACGGAGGGGCTCAGCGCCTGGCCCCGTCGTACCGATAGTCGGCATGTGACTCAGGCTTTGGAAACAGCCGCCTTGGCTTCTACCTTGCGAGTGGGCAGGAGTTCCTTGATCTTGGCAGCCTTGCCTATCTTGGTGCGGATATAGTAGAGCTTGGCGCGTCGAACGCGGCCAGCCTTGACGACTTCGACCTTCTCGACACGGGGTGAGTTCATGGGGAACACACGCTCGACACCGACTCCGTAGGAGTTTTTGCGGACCATGAAGGTTCGGCCAAGGCCAGCATTCTTCATCGCGATGCAGAGGCCTTCATAGATCTGGACCCGTTCAGTCTTGCCCTCGATGATCTTGAAGTGGACCTTGATGGTGTCGCCGACCTTGAAGTTCTCCGCGCCAGGCTTGAGTTGCGGAGCCTGGATCTTCTGGATGAGGTTCATGTTTCTCCCCCTTCGGTGCTTATTTCCCTGAGCAGGTCGAGGGCTTCCTTGGGAAGACCCCCGGTGGCGAGGAGTTCGGGGCGGTAAGCCAAGGTTTTCCTGAGCTGTTCCTTGAGCCGCCATCGAAGGATCTTCGCGTGATGTCCCGATGTGAGTACATCAGGGACTTTCATGGTAGCATAATCGGCAGGGCGTGTATACTGGGGGTATTCCAGAAGGCTGGGGCCCAGAGGCCCTGCATCATGCGAGTCACCGGCCGAGCCCGAGAAACTCTCTTCCGCAAGGCTCTCACCCGAAATCACTCCCGGAATCAGACGGTACACCGCATCGACGAGGACCATCGCCGCCACCTCTCCGCTTGAAAGCACATAGTCGCCGATGGAAACCTCATCATCGACAAACTTGTCAACGATGCGTTGGTCGATCCCCTCGTAGCGCCCACAGATCAGGATGAGCCGCGCCTCAGTCGAAAGGTCGCGCGCAAGGGCCTGGTTGAGGAGCCGCCCCGAGGGTGTCATGAAGACGGTCCGCGCCTCGCCGGCCCCCGCTGCGTCGAGGGCCACCCCCAGCGGCCCCGGGAGCATGAGCATGCCTGCTCCACCACCATAGACCTCGTCATCGCACTTGCGATGCCTGTCGGTCGCATAGTCCCTGATATCGATGAGCTCGTATTCCACGAGGTTCCTCTCTACAGCCCGTTTCATGATCGAGCTTTCAAAGAAGCCAGTGAGGATTTCGGGGAAGAGCGAGAGGATGGTGATCTTCACTCGAGTATCCAGGGAGCGAGGAGCACAAGGTTCCTGGATTGAAGGTCGATATCGCCAATGAACTCGCGTCGGAAGGGGATGAGAACGGTCCCCGAAGAACCGCGGTCGATCTCAAGGAGGGGATCGGCCCCACCCTCGCAGATCGCGAGCACCCGGCCATAGCTCTCGGTGGAGGCAGGATCTACAAGCTCAAGGCCGATCAGGTCGGCTATGTACCACTGGTCGGCTTCGAGGGGTGCCCCAGCCTTTCGGTCAACGAGGATCTCCCGGCCTACAAGGCGTTCAGCGAGTTCGGGTGAGCCGTGGCCTTCGAAGGCCATTACCAGTCCGCCATCATCGGCATCCACGTGGGTCAGAGCAAGCCGGAGGGGGGGCTCCCCCTCGCGCACGAGTTCCACGATTTTCAGCGCCATAAAGTGGCTGGTCTCGCCGGAATACGAATGTACCCGAAGGTCTCCGTGGACTCCGTGGGGCGCTCCGAGGCGGCCGATCACAAAGCGGCCATCGTCCCTCCGCTTCGGGATTATCTGGGGCGCCGGTGTCGCTCCGGCTGCATCCGCCCGCTTCGCGGCCCGCTCGCGGTCCCGCTCGATGGCCAAGGCCGCCCTGCGCCAAGGATTGGCCTCGCCCCGAGATGGGGCTGCTTCTTCGCGGCCGCCTGAAAAACCGGAGGGCCGCTGGGCGCTGCGGTTCGGCCTGGACGGGGCGGCCTCTTCGCGGCCGCCTGAAAAACCGGAGGGCCGCTCCGCGCTGCGGTTCGGCCCTCCGGTTTTTCTACCGGGGGCGCGATCGCTCCCGGGTTTGGGCATCAGTCGAGGATCTCGAGGCTGACGCGCTTGCCCGAGGCAGTTGAAGAGGCTGACAGGATGGTGCGGATGGCCTTCGCGATGCGACCATGCTTGCCGATCACCTTGCCGACGTCCTCCTGGGCGACACGCAGTTCGAGGATGGTAGCCCGTTCCTGCTCGATGACATTGATTGTCACAGCCTGGGGATCATCAACCAGAGACTTTGCTATGTATTCAACGAGATCGCGTTCCACTGGAATCTCCTTGGGGAGGGGAAGAAAGAGAGCGCAGAAGCAGCAACTGCCCTGGAGCGATCAGGATCTTCCTAGAAAGCCTATTTGACGTGGATGCCCTTCTGGTTGAGGAGGCCGCGCACCGTGTCGGTGGGCTGGGCGCCCTTGGCGAGCCACTCCTTGGCCTTGGCCTCGTCGATCGTGATCTGCTTGCCCTCCACCTCGATGGGGTGGTAGAGGCCGATCTCCTCGATCGTGCGACCATCGCGGGGCGTACGGGAATCCATGATGACAATGCGGTAAAAGGGCCGCATCTTGGAACCGAAGCGCTTGAGTCTCATCTTTACTGCCATATCTCTGTCCTCCTGGGAGCTGGCGGCGAGGGGCATTCTGCCCTCCGCCTGGATTGGGTTTTCCTTACGACTGCGCCGTTCCGCCAATCGGATCGGCCCCCGGACGGAAAACCCGGAGCGGGGTGAAGGCAATTTCATATCCTGAAAGGAGGGCGAAGGTCAATCGGGAGGGCTGAGGGGAACGCAGGTCTAGGACAGCTGCAGTACGCCACCGTCCGGGCCCTGCACGGTCTTGAAATCAGGGATCCCTCCGACAGCCTGACCGCTGGACAAGTCCGTAAGCTGCTGGATCATATCCTTCCGGCGCTGCGAGTGGATCTCAGGGGCGACCCTGCTTCCAAGGGAAGCTGAAGCATCCGAGGCCAGGCTGAGCAATTCTCCCCTCAGTACCTGCAGTCGCGGCAACAGCCTAAGAAGCGATTCCTTCAGCATCCGCGATTCGCTGATGTATTCCAGGAATTCCGGAGTGAAGAGGAAAAAGGAACCAAGGGCGCTTCGTGTCGAACTCCGCTTCTCCTCGAGGAAAAGCATGTCCGCAGCAAGGGCATCCAAGGTAGCGTTGACGGTCCCTGGCCCCGCTCGCGCGGACCTGCCAGGACCAGGGTTGCGGCCAGCAGCGTGCCGATCAAGGCCGGACGCCCGAACCTGCCCCCCGGAATCGCTCCCGCTTTCGGCATATTCATCGATCGCTGCCATTGCGATCTTGATGAAGTCCTTCGTCGTGGCCATGGCTCCTGAAACATCCGCTTCGATGC
>JBMOIK010000163.1:0-8572 GCA_049317365.1 Rectinemataceae bacterium
GGCTAGCCGCCGCAAGCATCGGCTGCCGGAAACTGCCGGAGGCTGGAATCGCCCCCTGGCTGATTCCAGGGTAGCGCAGGGTTCCCAGCAAGAAACCTCCCCGATCGCCGGGGAACTCGCACCGCGCGTTGACAGAATGATCCGCGCGTCATACGATCCCACGAACGCCGCAAGCTTCGGTTCTGCACGCAGGAGCCCGTCGATGAGAATCAGGGTCTACGCCCCTCCCTTCGCCGATTTTTCCCGCATCGATGAGGAGGGTTTCCTCGAACTGCCCGAAGGAGCTTCCCTCGGCGATCTTTTCCGGGCCCTCAAGCTGCCCTTTCACCATGGAATGGTGGCCTTCTGCATGGTCAACTATGAGAAGTCGAAGCTGTCGCGCATCCTGGCCGAGGGTGACACGGTCAGCTTCATCTCCCTCCTGGCGGGAGGTTGATCGCCTAGCCACACATTGGAGGCAACTATGAAGGCTTGCATGGGCACGGTACTCGATGTCGATCTCGGGGCGAGGACCTTCACGGAGCGGGTCATTCCCGAGGAGGTCTGGCTCGACTACGTAGGAGGCATAGGACTGGCTGCATCCCTCCTCTACGAGGGAATACCCGCCGGCGCCGACGCCCTCGGTCCGGACAACATCCTCTGCTTTGCGAGCGGCCTCCTTGCGGGGACCGGGGCGGTGATGGCGGGGCGATGGATGGTTGCCTGCAAGTCGCCCCTCACCGGCGGCTGGGGCGATGCCAATTGCGGCGGCACCCTCTCGCCCGCCATCAAGCAGTGCGGCTGGGATGCCATCCTCTTCCACGGCATCGCCTCGGAACCCCTTGTCTTCGTGGCTGACCAGAAGGGTCTTCGGCTCGAGGCAGCAGGAGAGCTCTGGGGCTGTGACGCCATCGCCACCGAGGAGGCCCTCCTTTCGCGCTACACCGGGGGCAGGCGCCCCGCGGTGGCAACGATCGGTCCCGCTGCGGAAAAACTCTCCCTCATTTCGGGCATCTCGAACGACGGCGGCCGCTACGCTGCGCGATCGGGGGTTGGCGCAGTCATGGGCTCGAAACGGCTCAAGGCCCTTGTGCTCCAAGGCAGCCACAGCGTGGCCGTGGCCGATCGCGAAGCCGTGATCGCCATCTCCAAGGCCTACTCGAAAAAGGTACTGGCGATGAATTTGCCCGGCATCATGAAGGGCCGCTTTCTTCCCATCCTTGGCAAGATCATGGGAGGCAGGAAGGTCGTGCCCCTCGACGGCATGCTCTCGGCTGGCATCATGAAACGCTGGGGAACGATCTATAACAACCTTGCCGGCGCGGTGAACGGCGACTCTCCGATGAAAAACTGGGGCGGCTCGGTCAAGGACTTCGGGCCCCGTCATTACCGGAAGCTCAACCCCGATCGCATCGTTGCACGTGAGATCAAGAAGTACCACTGCTATTCCTGTGTCATCGGCTGCGGAGGCATCGTGGACGTACGCGACGCCCTCGCGGGCACGGGCATCGCCGATGGTGCAAGCCACTCCCACAAACCCGAATACGAGACTGTCTGCTCCTTTGGCGCCCTCTGCCTGAACGACGACCTCGATACGATCTACCGCTGCAACGAGATCTGCAACCGCTCGGGCCTCGATACGATCTCCGCAGGATCGACGGTGGCCTTCGCGATCGAGTGCTTCGAGAATGGCATAATTACGAAGGACGACACTGGCGGGCTGGAACTCCGCTGGGGCGACGGCACGGCCATGGTGACCCTCCTTGGGATGATGGCGCGGCGTGAGGGCTTTGGCGACGTCCTGGCCGACGGCGTGCGTGCAGCTGCCGCCCGGATCGGCAGGGGTTCCGAGCGCTGTGCCATCCACGCGGGCGGCCAGGAGCCGGGCATGCACGACGCGCGAATGGACCCGATGATGGGCGTAGCCTTCAGCGCCGACCCCACACCCGGCCGCCACACCATTTCTGCCTCCGTTTACTACAATGTCTCCCACGTCTGGGAGGGCCTCGACTGGGCGCCCCGCTCCACAAAGGTCTATTCCAGATCAGAGGAATACATCGCGAGCGACCGCGAGGCCGACAAGTCGGTGGCGGGCGCCTGCGCCAAGCAGGTCCTCGATGCAGCGGGAGGCTGCCTCTTCGCGCTCGCGACGGGCTTTCAGCATTGGCGGCTCTTTGACTACCTCGATGCTGCCACGGGTGTGAAACGCGGCCCTGCGGGATGGATGGAGGCGGGTCGCCGCATCCAGACCCTCCGCCAGCTTTTCAACATCAAGCAGGGACTTTCGCCTGTCGACTCGATCATGCACCCGCGCATGGCGGGAAATCCGCCGCTGGAGGCAGGCCCCCTCGCAGGCAAGACCGTAGCTATTGAGCAGATGGTCTTTGATTACTGGCGGCGCTTTGGCTGGGATCCGAAGACCGGCATACCGCTCCCGGAAACATTGAAGACCCTCGGTCTGCCGCCCCTGCCGGCGGCAGTATCGGCCCTGCCGGCGGCAGTATCGGCCCTGCCGGCGGCAGCATCGGCCCTGCCGGCGGCAGCATCAATCTAGCCGATAACTCCGCCTGCCTCGTCGAAACTCGCAATTGAAAGGAACAACCATGTCTACCGTCGTCATCGAACGCCTCGAAAAACTCGACTACCTCCCTGGTTGCGCCTCCCTGCCGAAGGATTACGGATCGGCTTCCTGGGAGGAAAGGCCTGAAGTCAAGGCCATACGAAGGGCTGTCTTCGCGAGTCTCGACCGCCTCGATGCCGAGACGGGAATCTCCTCGCGCTTTGCCGCGAAGAAGGTCCTCGTCAAGCCCAACCTCGTCATGGTCTACGACCATCTCGGCACTACGCGCCCCATCTCGCCCGAGACCACCGACCCCCGCGTACTCGACGCCCTCGTGCTCTGGCTCGCTTCGCGTGCGGCTTCGATCGACATCGTGGAGTCCTCGGGCCGCGGCTCGCCCACGCGTGCGGCATTCATTACCTCGGGCATAGACCGCCTCGCCAAAAAGCGCGGCTGCGGCCTCATCGCCCTCGAGGAAGTGGCAGTGGACCGCTACTTCCTGCCCAAGGCCCGATTCCAGCGCGAGATACTCATACCTAAACCCTTCTCGGCCGTTGTGCGCGGCGAGGCTGCCTACGTTTCGGTGCCCAAGCTCAAGACCAACCTCTACACGGGTGTCACCCTCGGCTTCAAGAACGCGATGGGTGTGATTCCCTACAACCTCCGCCAGCGCCACCACCACTATGGCATCGACCGGAAGCTGGTGGAGATGCTCTACCTCTTCAAGCCCGACATGGTCCTCCTCGATGGTGTCGTGGGCGGCGAGGGCGAGTGTCCCGCCCCGGTCGATCCGGTGGACAGCCGCATGATCGTGGCGGGAAACCATGCCGTCGAGACCGACCGCGTCGTGACGCGCCTCATGGGTTTCGACCCAACTACGATTGAATTGATGCGCGTCGCCGACGAACTCGGATTCGGTGAAGGCGAAGGCGCGCGGGTATTCGGCGACGCGACTCCTGTGCACTTCCGGCCCGCCGACTCATCCCTCCTTTCCGAACGCGTGCGCTCGGCCTTCCCCGGAATAAAGATCCTCATCGGCATCGATCGTAGCCTTGGCTCGGCCCGGGACCTGGCTGGCGGTGAAGCAGGACCCGAGTTTGCCCGCGCCCTCGAGCAGGGCTGCTGGGGCGGCTGCGCAGCCACAACCCGCTTCGGTCTTGCCCTCGTGCAGTCGGAGGGGTATCGACCCACGGGAGCTGGGGTCCTCGTGGTAGGTCCAGGCATAATCCGCGAAGGCGCTGCGGGCGTCAGGGTCTGGTTCGATGCCGAGGGCAGGGCCTACGACGAAACCGCCCTCCTTTCCCTCCCGGGCAAGAAGGCAGTCATCGGAAGCTGTGGAAAAGGATTCGCAGAGAAGGTGGATTTTTTTGTCGAGGGCTGCATGCCCTTTGCAAATGCGCCCCACATGATCATCCACCAACTGACAGGAACCTCGTGCACGGTGCTTTCCACGAAGAACCGCCACCTCGGAGCAATTCTTTCGGGCACGAGCGCACAGCGCAGCGCGCGAAGGCGTCACCTCAAGGCTGGCGAGCACCTCGACGTGCCCTTCGAGACCGAGGCCGAGCCGAAGATGCATAGCCAGCCAGGAACGGCTGGGGGAGTCAGCCCGGACTGGGTGCCCTGGCCCCTCCCTGCCATCGGAAAGAAAGAATTAGGACGACTTCTCGCCTTCGAGGACGATGCGGCGGTCGCCTCGCTCAGGGGGGTCTTCGTTCCCCGAATACTTGCCAGGGTCTTCTGGACAAGTCAGGCCTGGACCACGGCCCTCGTTACGGCTGCGCCCCTTGTCCTCTCTGCTCTGTCCGCCCTCGGGCTCGGACTTGGGCTCGACGCTGGTGGATGGCTTTTTGCCTGGCTCGCCATCGAAGCCCTCCATGCCGCTGAGCTGCCCTTTTCCCTCCGCTCGATGAAGGCTTTCGCACAACGCGGCGGCAATGCGCGGCCGCGCTGGCAGACCCTTCTACTTACACTGGCCATGGGCTATCCCTGCTGGGTTCCCTGGGCCATCGGCATCTACGACAGGGAGGGCACTGCAGGCTGAGGGGAGGACAAGCCCGCAGCGAGCGAGAGCTATCGAATAGTGGTGAGCGGAAAAAGCGGAAGTCAGCACTGCCGCCGAACGTTCCCATTGGGTTACGGTGAGAGGGCTTGCGGGCGCACGCTGGCTTTCGTCGTTGCCCTGCCCTCCCCTCTTCCTTGGCTACACGCGGTCAATTGTCCCACCACGCTGCACGGCGCTATACTCAAGCCCATGGCACGCTTTTTCAACACCACCGGCCCCTGCAATCCTTATGATCACTACATGCTTCCGCCAGAGGACCGCCTCGTGCGCGCCCAGCTGGAGCGCTACATCGAGTCCAAGCTCTACTGGGTCCTTCATGCACCCAGGCAGAGTGGCAAGACAACCTTTCTCCAGTCCTGGATGCGAAAGCTCAATGCCTCAGGGCAGGCGGTAGCCTGCTATGTGAGCGTGGAGCGCTGCCAGGAGTTCCCCGACGCCGCCCTGGCGATCCCCATGATCTGCGATGCCATTGTTTCCTATGCGAAAAGCTTCCTTCCCCCATCGCAGGTCCCTCTGCTTCCTACTGCGCATCCTGGGAGCATGATCGATACAATCCTCAAGGACTGGGCAGCCCTCGTCGCCCCCACGCCCCTCGTGGTGCTTTTCGACGAGGTGGATGTGTTGCAGGACCAGGCCATGGTGAGCTTCCTCCGGCAGCTGCGTGGGGGCTTTGCCGTCCGTGGGGTAGGACTCTTTCCCGTCAGCGTCGCCTTGGTTGGGATGCGCGACCTCCGCGACTACCTCATGCAGAGCAAGGACGGGGTGGCGCTCAATCCAGGCAGTCCCTTCAACATCAAGCAGGACTCCGCGACCTTGCGTTCCTTCTCTGCCGAAGATGTCCGCAGTCTGGTGTCCCAGCATGTTGACGAGACGGGTCAGGCTTTCAGCGACGAGGCCCTGGCCGTGGTCTACGAGCTGACCCGGGGTCAACCCTGGCTGACCAATGCCCTCCTCCAAAAGTGCTGTTGGCAGCTCTGCCCCAAGGGTGAGAGCGTCGGAGTTGAGCACATCGAACAGGCGCGTGAGCTCCTGATAACCGAGAGGGCCGTGCACCTGGACAGCCTGGCCGAGCGCCTGCGGGATCCACGGGTCAAGCGCATCGTACAGTCGATCATGGTCGGAGACAGCGATCCGACGCTGACCGGCGGAGACGACTTCAGGCTGACCCTGGATTTGGGTCTTGTTACGATGGAGAATGGCAGTCCCGCACTAGCCAACCCGATCTATCGGGAGACCATCGCCCGCGTGCTGTCGCAGGGCATGCAGGACGCCATCCCTCCTCCCGAGTTCCTTTGGCAGAAGGCGGACGGCACGCTCGACATGGAGGCCCTCTTCCACGAGTTCCAGCGTTTCTGGCGTCGGCACGCGGATATCTGGGAAAAGAAGGCCGACTACACCGAAGCCTTTCCCCACCTTTTATTGATGGCCTTTTTGCAGCGGGTTGTAAACGGCGGCGGCCGCATCGAGCGCGAATACGCGGCCGGTCGCGGGCGGGTCGATCTGGCTGTGCTGTACAGTGGCCACTGGTCCATCATCGAGATCAAGCTGCTGCATCCTGGCGACGGCCGGGCCACGACGGTGACCGAGGGCCTCGAGCAGGTTCTCCGCTACCGCGACAGCATCGACAGGAATGCCGATGCCTGGCTCGTGGTTTTCGACCGCACGCCGGCGGGCAGGAAGAAAAGCTGGGAGAAGCGGCTCTCCTGGGAGCTGCGCGAAACGGCGGGGGGCAGCGTGACGGTGGTCGGCGGGTGAAATGGCGAGCGACGAAGAGCTGAGGAAGGCCTTGGACATCCTCTTCATGGAGCGCGATCATGGTCGGGAAATGTCCATTCGGGACTATCTCAAACTGATACTCGAAGCGGTTTGGGAGGATGACGAGTGCTTCAATGGAAAGCGTCCATTGGGCAACAGCGGATGGCAGAACCAGGTACCTAAACTTTGCGAAGGTATGACAACATGAAACGCGATGTGAGTCACTGATTTTCAGCTATTCGCGCAGCGATCATGGTGTGCTACCTACGCAAAGTCTAGTAAAGCCCTCTCTGAAAATGGATTGCTTGCTCTGACAGGTTCTTTTGGGCCGGATGCCGAGGCCGAGAAACTAGTCGTCCGGAGAATGATCTCGCTCATGTGATCCCCCTCTGAGCCATCACGGGTATGTCGAAAAAGGCGCCGCCCGGCCTTCCCGTCCGGTACCAGCAGGGCGGCCATGCGCAGGATTCGCCACACTGGGGGGAAATCCCCCCAGACCCCCTAAGAGAACTGTCTTTTCCCTACTCCGCCCTGCCTCTCGCGCTGCCTGGTGCGCGGTGGCTTCGCCTTCTTCCGCGCCCCTGGCAACGCTCTCGGCAGGTCTCGATTCCGTTTTTTTTTGCGGACTAGGGGGCAAGAACGCGGAAACCGATAGCGTTGACCCGGTAGTTCGGGTTGAGGATGGTCCGGTAGGAGACAGTGCAGAGACTGGTACCATAGTTCCAGCCGCCACCCCGTAAAACGCGGTTCGACCCCGTAGAAGGGCCGACCGGGTCTACTCCCGCCTTTGTCGGATAGTCCCCGTACCAGTCATAACACCACTCCCATACGTTCCCACTCATATCCAGAAGTCCGAGAGCGTTGGCCTTGAGCTGCCCGACAGGGTGGCTTGTGTCGCCTGAGTTATCTGTATACCAGGCCACCTCGGCCAAAGAAGCGGAACCCGCGTAGACTGTTCCCTCGGCCTTGGCTCCGCCCCTGGCAGCATACTCCCATTCGGCCTCGGTCGGAAGGCGATAGCCCTTGGCCTTGGGCACAAGGCGGACCGTCGTGCCTTGTATCGCATAGGCGGGGCTCAGGGCTTCCATTGCCGACAGCTTGTTGCAAAAAGCCACGGCGTCATACCAGCTGATGTTCTCGACCGGACGCTGGGCCGCCCCGGCGCCATCCGGGAAGTAGCTCGGATTGCTCCCCATGACAGCCTCGTACTGGGCTTGCGTAACCTCGGTCTTCCCCATCCTGAAGCCCGTCACCGTCACCTTGTGCTGGACCTCATCCGTGCCCCTGTCGGCCTGGCCCGCCGGGCTGCCCATGGTAAAGCTCCCGCCGGCGACTGCTACCAGGTCGATAATAACGGCCTTGCTGACCTTTTCCGGACTGGTGGCTGCAAAGTCGTAGCGGCCGACCATTGGGTTGATGTCTACGATGGCTAAGGCCATCTCGCTGCCATCCTCGTTTTTCCCCAGCACCTCAAGGCTGAACAGCTCGGCGCGCCACTGGCTCCCGCCCTGCCAGGCCAGGCGGTAGTTCAGTCGGCCAGCTAGGGTCTTGGCCTTGACCTGGGCATTTACCTGGTCGTAGACCGCCTTGGGGTCGCCTTCGTTGACAATGTTCCAGACCAGTTGCAGCGTGGCAGGCAGGCCCTTGTACTGGCTCGCCGCTGTCAGGCTCCACTGCTTCTGGTCACGGTCCCAGGCGCCGAGGCTGAGGCTGACGGAGGCCGGTTCCACAGTCCAGACAGAGCCTTGGAGATCGCGCAATGCTTCTTGCCAGGCTGCCTTCAAATCCGCGTCGCCTGCCTCCATGGCAGCAGCCTTGGTTTGGGCCAGCTCGGCTGTGCTCATAAAGCCGTCGTCCACCACCGCATCGACTGCCGCAAGGGCTGACTTCTCGTAGGCCAGCCGGGCTGCATCCGCTGTCTTGAGCTGGGGGGCGCTCGGCTGCTCGGCAACGAGGGCCGCCGTACCGAGGGCCAGGCTGACAAGAATCGATACCACTGTTCTGAATCTCATTGATGGCCTCCACTTTGTTACTGGAATGGCAGGGGTCGATTCTATCGGACGAGTACTTGGCGTCAAGCGCCTGGGCCTTGGCTCCTCTCCCACAACACGCAGCGCGCGCAATTGTCCCAACAAGCTGCGAGGCGCTATACTCAAGCCCATGGCACGCTTTTTCAACACCACCGGCCCCTGCGACCCCAAGCGCCACTACAT
>JBMOIK010000164.1:0-8527 GCA_049317365.1 Rectinemataceae bacterium
CATCCCCGCGGTCGCTGCCAGATTCGCGACCAAGGCCATTCTGACCTCTCCGAGGGCCGCGAGCCCGCCTACGAAAAGCATGACGAGGAAGCCAGGCACCTCCCTCGGGAACTCGAGGAAGGTGCGCCCGGCTACGTCGAGGATGAAGACGTCCTTGAGATAGTTGTTGAAGACAGCCTGGTTTACACAGGCCCCCAGTCCCATGAGGATGTTCGCAATCAGGAAGAGCGATGCGTCCCGGGCCTCGCTGTCATCGCCCCGGATCGCGCCCAGGGAAATCCTCATCAGGACTGGACCTTCGCGATCTGCACACGCCAGGCCTTCGATCCCGCCTCGATCTGGGTCATGGCGCCTGCCGATCCGGGAATGGCCGCGCCATCGGCCCAGTGCAGGCTGGAACCAAGCGTCTCATCCGCTATGTATGCTGCGTGTATTTCAAAGGCCGCCCTGAGTTCGTCGTCGCCTGCCACCGTGAGCCTGATGCGGTCGGTCACCTCGAGGCCGGATTCCTTCCTCAGGGTCTGGATGCCCCGCACGAGGTCGCGTACCCAGCCCTCCATGAGGAGGGCCTCATCCATCTCGGTATCCAGGGCTACAGTGAGGCTTCCTTCGTTGAGCACTGACAGGCCCTTCTTTTCCGAACGGCGCACGTCAAGCTTGGAAAGGTCGAGGATCACCTTCCTGCCCAGGACCTCCATGACCTCCGTGGCCCCGCCCACGATGGCTGCAATCGTCGAGGCAGGGAGCTTCTCGATCATTTCGGCTGCTACCTTCATGTCCTTGCCGAGTTCCTTGCCGAGAACCCGGAAGTTGGCCTTCGCGGAGTATTCCACGAGCTCTTCCTCGTTCTCGCGGAAGATGACCTCCTTGACGTTGAGCTCCTCGCGGAGGAGATCGACCATCTCGCCGAGCACGCGCCGCTCCTCGGCGTCCCTGGTCACAAGGTGGACAGACCGCAGGGGCTGGCGGGTCTTCAGGTCCTTCTGGACCCGGAGCGCGTGCCCGATCGACACGGCCCTCCGGGCAAAGGCCATCTTCCGCTCGAGGGCCTCGTCGCGGAGGGAAACATCATGGAGGGGCCAATCGGCGAGGTGGACAGACTCGGCCCAGCCGGGACTGCGCAGGTTGCGCCAGATCTCCTCGGCGATGAAGGGGAGGATGGGAGCGCTGACCAGGGAGAGCCGGACCAGGACCCTGTAGAGGGTCGCATAGGCCTCCAGTTTGTCGCTGTCGCCCCCCGCCGCCGATCCCGCCGGGCTGGCCCGCCAGAACCTCCGCCGCGAGCGACGTATGTACCAATTGTTAAGAAGGTCGATGAAGTCGACGATGGGAGCGATGGCCGCCTGCATCTCGAGGGCTTCGAGGGCGTCCCCCACCTCCTTGACCATCCCCTCGCAGACGGACAGGATCCAGCGGTCGAGGGGGTTGCCGGGATCCTTCGGCGCCGTGGCGTCCCTTGTGGCGCCGGCGAAGTCCTGTGGCCACCCGTCGATGTTGGCATAGGTGGCAAAGAAGCCGAAGGCGTTCCGCATCGGCAGGAGGACGCTTTTCAGGACCTCCTTGACGCCATCGTCGGAGTAGCGGAGGTCGTCGGCACGGGTCGCCGCGGAGTTCATCAGGAAGAAGCGCAGCGCATCGGCACCGAACTTCTGCATGACCTCCATCGGATCGGTGTAGTTGCGAAGGGATTTCGACATCTTCCTTCCGTCGTCGGCCAGGACGAGGCCCGAGACCACGCAGGACTTGAAGGCACGGTCGCCGAAGAGCCCGGCGGCCAGCACCGTCAGCGTGTAGAACCAGCCCCGGGTCTGGTCGAGGCCCTCGTTGATGAAGTCGGCGGGGAAGTGCTCCTCGAAATGCTTCTTGTTCTCGAAGGGATAGTGGACCTGGGCATAGGGCATGGCTCCCGACTCGAACCAGCAGTCCAGGACCTCGGGGATGCGCGTCATTGTCGAACCGCAGTCGCAGGGGAAGGTGATCTCGTCGACGAAGTGCTTGTGGAGATCGGTCACCTTCTTGCCGGAAAGCCCCTCAAGCTCCGCGCGCGAGCCGATGCAGCGTGTCTTCCCGCAGTCGGGGCACTTCCAGATGGGCAGGGGATTGCCCCAGTAGCGGTTGCGGCTGATGGCCCAGTCCCTCGCGCCTTCGAGCCACTTGCCCATGCGGCCGTTCTTGATGTGCTCGGGCACCCAGTAGACCTTGCGGTTGTTCTCGATCATCGACTGCTTTATCGGGTCTATCTTGACGAACCAGCTGCCGACGGCCCGGTAGATGAGGGGGTGCTCGCACCTCCAGCAATGGGGATAGGCGTGGAGGACCTGCTCGCGCCTGTGGAGCTTTCCCTCGGCCTTGAGCCGGTCCATGATGGCCCTGTCGGCATCCTTGACGAAAATACCTGTATAGTCGGTAACTTCTTCGGTGAAGCGGCACTCGGCGTCGATGGGGCAGATGGTGGGCACGCCTGAGCCCTTGAGGACAACCTGGTCCTCCTCGCCGAAGCCCGGGGCGGTGTGGACGATGCCCGTACCGTCCACTGTGGTGACATGGACTCCCGGGTAGGTCTTGAAGGCCCCCGTGGACGCGAGGTCCTTGAAGTAGGGAAAGAGGGGCTCGTAGGAAATTCCGAGGAGCTCGGCGCCTTTCTTTTTCCACAGGACTTCGATTTTCGAGCTGTCCGTCCAGAAATCGCCGACGCGGGCCTCGGCCAGGATGTAGCGCACGGCCGCCGTGGCTGGGGCCTCGCCGGTGGCAGTGCCGCTCTCCTCCACACAGACATAGTCGATGTCCCTGCCGAGGGCGAGGGCGAGGTTGGAGGGGAGGGTCCAGGGGGTGGTGGTCCAGGCCAGAAGGTAGGCAGGGCGCGCCTTCTCGGCCAGGCTCGTGTCGGCAAAGCCCTTCGGCACAGCGTTCACGCGGAAGCGGATGGTGATGGCCGGGTCGTGGACGTCCTTGTAGCCGCCGAGCTGGAGCTCGTGGTTCGAGAGTACCGTCGCACAACGTGGGCAGTAGGGGAGGATGTAGTGCCCCTCGTATACAAGACCCTTGTCCCAGAGCGTCTTCATCACCCACCAGATCGATTCCATGTAGTCGGGTTCCATGGTCTTGTAGTCGCGGTCGAAGTCGACCCAGCGGCCGGCACGGGTCATGATGCTGCGCCACTCCTTGGTGTAGCGCAGCACCGAGGCGCGGCAGGCCTCGTTGAAATTCGCGATGCCGAACTTCTCGATGTCGGTTTTCGAGTTGAGTCCGAGCTCTTTTTCGATGAGGTTCTCGACGGGCAGGCCATGGCAATCCCAACCGAAGCGGCGGTCGACCTTGAAGCCCTTCATCGTCTTGTAGCGGGGAATGATGTCCTTGATCGTACCGGGCACGAAATGGCCGAAGTGGGGGAGGCCGGTGGCGAAGGGGGGGCCGTCGTAGAAGACGAATTCTTCCCGCCCCTGGCGCTGCGAGATGGACTTCTGGAATATGCCTTCCGATTCCCAGAAGCGGATTGTCTCCTCTTCTGATTCGGGAAAACTGCGTTTTGGATCGACGGGCTTGAACATGGTTTCCTCCAACCAAGGACGGGAAAAAGAGTCGCCGGGATAGTGCCATGAAGGGGAAGGGCGTTTCCAGTACGCGGCGCTTGCCTGCAACTTCCATATGGCGCAAATCGAAGCGTGAAGATACAATGCGGCCTCATTTTTTTCACTTTGGAGGACTACCATGGCCATCGAGAGAACCTATGTGATGTTGAAGCCCGGCGTGATGCAGCGCAGGATCGCCGGCGAGATCCTGTCCCGGATCGAGGCCAAGGGCCTGAAGATCGTGGCGGCCAGGCTCATGAATATCGGGAGGGCCCTCGCCGAAACCCACTACGCCGAGCACCGCGAACGTCCCTTCTTCGGCGAGCTCACGAGCTACATCACCAGTGGTCCGGTCTTCGCCATGGTCATCGAGGGTGATGATGCCATTGCCACGGTGCGCAGGCTCTGCGGTGCCACCAAGGTGCAGGATGCCCTTCCCGGAACCATCCGCGGCGACTATGCCATGCACACCGGCATGAACATAATCCACGCCTCGGACGCCCCCGCGAGCGCCGAGCGCGAGATCGCCCTTTACTTCAAGCCGGAGGACATCATTTCCTGGAAGGACGGGAACGATGGCTGGATCTAAGGAATCAGGATCGTCGACTTCCCTCCCGCGCTGGGACCTGGATCCGGTCTTTCCCGGCTTCGGGTCTCCTGAGTACAAGGCGGCGAAGGAGCGGCTCGCGAAGCTCGCCGGAGAAGCCGAGTCGACCCTTGCCATTGCACCTTCGCCTGGCGAGGATACAGGCGCATGGACGGTCGCCGCCCTCGCCATCGAGGAGGAGGTCGCTGTCCTGTATTCGACCCTCGGCTCCTACTGCTACGCCCGCTATTCCACTGCGACGCGGGACGAGGCGGCCCTTGGCGAGCTCAACGCCATCGAGGCGCTCGGCCTCTCGGTCAAGCGCCTTTCAGTCCTTTTCCGGAATGCCCTCGCCGAGCGACGAGACAAGGTCCTGGCCCTGGCGAAAACTGATGCACGGATCAAGCCCTTTGCCTTCCACATCGAGGAGGAACTGGCCTGGCAGGCCCACCAGATGGCCCCCGAACTCGAGGACCTTGCAGCCGACCTCCTCCGCTCGGGTGGGGATGCATGGGGACGTCTCCAGGAAGCTGTCTCCTCGAATACCAGCATGGTCTGGGACGAGAAGACCGGCGAGCGGAAGACCCTCGTTGCGCTTCGCGCCCTCGCCTTCGACCCCGACCGTGCGGTCCGCCAGAAAGCGTGGAAGCTCGAGATCGAAGCCTGGAAGGGTGTCGAGATCCCCATGGCAGCAGCCCTCAATGGTGTAAAGGGTTCCACGATCAGTCTCGAGGCCCGTCGGGGCTGGAAGGAGGCCCTCGACAAGTCCATCGTCCAGGCACGCATTACGCCCAAGACCCTCGAAGCCCTCACTTCCGCGATGGAGGAATCACTGCCGACATGGAGGCGTTACTTCAAGATCAAGGCCAGCCTCATTGGCGTGGAGACCTGCGCCTTCTATGACATCTTCGCTCCTGTGGGGCAGGCCGGAGGATCAGAGGTCCCCGGCGCGCCAGGGGGAAAGAAATGGAGCTGGAAGGAAGCCTCCGACTACATAGTCGACCGCTTCGGCGGCTTCGATCCAGAGATGGGCGACTTCGCCCGCAGGGCCTTCGACAAGTCCTGGATCGATGCCGAACCCCGCGAGGGAAAGGTCGGCGGCGCGTACTGCATGTACCTGCCCATGGCGAAGGTGCCCCGCGTGCTCTGCAATTTCGATGGATCCTTTTCGTCCCTGACCACGGTCGCCCATGAACTCGGCCATGCCTGGCACTCCGACTGCCTCAAGGAACTGCCCATCGCCCTGACCGAGTATCCGATGACCCTCGCCGAGACCGCGTCGATCTTCGCGGAAACGGTCGTATTCGAGTCTGCGATCTCCGCGGCCGCGCCCACTGAAAAGCTTGGCCTCGTGGAGGGACACATCCAGGACGGCTGTCAGGTCATTGTCGACATCCTCTCGCGTTTCCGCTTCGAGAAGGCCGTCTTCGAGCGCCGCAGGAAGGCCGAACTTTCCGCCGAGGAATATTCGGCGCTCATGCTCGAGGCACAGAAGTCCACCTATGGGGACGGTCTCGATCCCGACCAATTGCATCAATACATGTGGGCGGTGAAGGGCCACTACTATAGCCCGGGCCTCGCCTACTACAATTTCCCCTACGCCTTTGGCCTCTTGTTCGGCCTCGGACTCTACGACCGCTACCGGAGGGAAGGACCGGCCTTCGCGGCCTCCTACAGGCAGATCCTCCGCGAGACCGGCAGCGCCAGCGCTGTGGACGTCACCAGGCGTGCGGGCTGCGACATCGAGAGCCAGGACTTCTGGAAGGGCGGTCTCGACGTGTTCGCCAGGCAGATAAGCGAGTTCGGGAACCTGGCGGGAAAATAGGAAGTATCGCTCACCCGCGTTTGCAAATGGCTGCGGGTACCCCTATAGTTCCTTACTGTCGTGTTGGATGGATTGTGCCATCGTTCAGTAAGGATGCTTGGGGGGGGGTGTATGGCGCTCGTGCCTGTCGTCGAAGTCATAGAGGAAAAATGTGTCGCATGCCATCAGTGCATCGCGGTCTGTCCCGTAAAGTACTGTCAAGACGCGTCAGGCGAAACTGTCACGATAAACCATGATCTCTGCATAGGTTGTGGCAATTGCATCGATGCCTGCTCCCACGATGCCCGCGTCTATGTCGATGACTGGGACGAGTTCATCGCCGCTTCGAAAAAGGGTGAGCGGTTTGTATCGATTGTCGCGCCCTCGGCAGCGGCGAGTTTCCCCTCCATCGAGCGGCTCAACGGCCTCATGAAGAGCCTGGGCATAGAGGCTGCCTTCGATGTGTCCTTCGGTGCCGAACTGACCGTAAAGAGCTATATCGAGTACTACAAGGCTGCGAAACCCGACCTCATCATCGCCCAGCCCTGTCCCTCCCTTGTCTCCTACATCGAGATATGGAAGCCGGAACTCCTTTCCAGGCTCGCGCCTGCCCATAGCCCGATGATGCACGCCATCAGGATGATCCGCGAGTTCCGTCCCGAATTCGCGAAGCAACGGATTGTCGTCGTCTCTCCCTGCATCGCCAAGCGCCGTGAATTCGCCGCGACCAATTCCGGAGCCTTGAATCTCACCTTCCTGTCGATCGAGAAATGGATGAAGGAGAACAAGAAGCGTCTTGAGGAATTTTCCGAAGTCCCCTTTGACAGTCCCGATGCCGAACGCGCTGTCCTGTTCTCGACCCCGGGCGGCCTGAAGGCGACGGTCGCCCGCGATGTCCCCGGCCTTGAAGATTCCATCAGGAAAATCGAAGGTCCTGCGACGATCTATCCCTATCTCGACCAGCTGGCTTCGCGAAAGACCATGCCGCGCGGCATAGCCATCCTGGATTGCCTGTCCTGCGAGCGCGGCTGCAACGGCGGAACCGGGACACATCATCGCGAGGCCCTGGTCGATGACCTCGAGGGGGCAGTGGCAGAGCGCTCGCAGGCGATGATGATGAAGGCGGGAGTGCTAGGCAAGCGCGCAAAGGCAGCCAAGGTCATGGCTAGACGGCTGGCTCCCTTCTGGAAGCCCGGCATCTATGGCCGTGACTACAAAAACCTCTCAGGCAGCGCCAAAATTCGCAAGCCCTCCAATTCCGAGCTCGAAATCATCTACAAGCGGATGCTCAAGAACGACGAAAGGGATTTCCTCAACTGCGCTTCCTGCGGCTACGACAGCTGCGAGTGGATGGCCATTGCCATCCACAATGGACTCAACAAGCCTGAGAATTGCCACCACTACAAGACAACCATGATGGCGGCTGCAAGGGTGAGCGCCAGCGAGGTCTCCACCAAGCTCCACGACCGGATCAACGATTCGCGATCTGTCCTCGATGGCATGGTTTCAAGGGTAGGAAGCGCCAAGGCCAACCTCCAGGAGCAGGGGAGCGCTATTTCGCAATCCTCGGCGGCCATCGTGCAGATGCTCTCGACCCTCGCTTCGATCGGCAACCTGGCCAGCAGGCAGCGGGAGTTCATCACCAAGCTCGTGGCCCAGTCCGGCCGCGATGCAGACCTCGTAAAGAATGCATTTTCAGGCATCGACCGCGTTGTCGTCGGGGTCGGCAAGGTCGCAGGCTTCAACCAGGCCATCGACGACCTGGCGCAGAACACCAATCTCCTGGCCATGAACGCCGCCATCGAGGCTGCCCATGCCGGGCAGTCTGGCAGGGGCTTCGCCGTCGTCGCCGACGAGATCAGGAAGCTGGCCTTCAAGACCGGCGAACACGCCTCGGCCATCTCCCGCGACCTTTCCTCGGTGTCCCAGGAGATAGCCAAGACGAGCTCTGTCTCCAAGGAGACAGCGGTCAGCCTTCAGGCCCTTATCACGCAATTCCAGGAAGTTGGTCAGAGTACCCAGGAACTCGCCTTCGGCATCGAGGAGCTCGCCGGAGGTTCCGGGCAGATCCGCAGCGCCCTCGACCGCCTCATGGAAATTTCGAGCGAGAATTCGAGCTTCTTCGAGCTTCTCGAAGATATCAGCAAGCGCCTTGCTTCCATCATGCAGGACATAGAACGGGTCTCGGCAGCGAGCCTCGAGTAAATGACGCGCAGTTGACAGGGTCGATGGATCCCTGTCAACTCGCCACTCACCTCGAGGAACCCTGGATGGATCTCCGTTCCTTGCTGTAGCCGCGCATCGACTTGTTGATGGCCTTCCATCGCTCCTCTTCGGCTTGCGCAAGGTGGATGTCCACCTTGCGCTCCAGGTGGGCTGCCTCACGCCTGAGCTTGAGCCAGCTGTCATAGCGCCTCCGGTCGAGGCTTCCCGAGTCGAGGGCTTCGCGCAGGGCGCAGCCGGGTTCGTTTTCATGGCGGCAATCCCTGAATCGGCAGGAAGCGGAAAGCTCCTCGATGTCCACGAATGAAGCATCCACAGCATCCTCATCGGCCCAGAGCTGCACTT
>JBMOIK010000165.1:0-8496 GCA_049317365.1 Rectinemataceae bacterium
GAGCTGGTTGCCGGCCGAGAGCAGCCAGCCTGATGCTACGAGGAGGGCAGGAAGCGCAAAGAGATCGGCACGGCGCGGGATGAGGGAATTGTCAATGAGCCAGCTCACCGCGAGGGGCAGGACGGTCTCGAAGAGGGTGTCGTAGAGGATGGTCAGCAGCAGTATGGAGGCGGGACCTGGAAGAAGGGCCAGGCCCCGGGCGACTTCGGCCATCGAGCGTCGGAGCGTCATCCGGCTGTCACCGCGCTTTCCAGGATCGCCGAGAATAGCCCGCGCCTGGAAAGGCCGGCCTCCTCGAAGACCCGCACGAAGGGGGAACCCGGACCGAGGCCGGGCATCGTGTTCACCTCGTTGAGGAGGGGGCCCTCCGGACCGAGGAAGCTGTCCACCCGGCAGATGCCCTTCATCTTCAGTGTTGTGAAGACTTTTTCCGAGAACTCGATGAGGGCCCTGGATGCCGCCGGGTCGAAGCGGGCCGGTATGTGGTCGGGCAGGGCGGCAGGGCCGTACTTGGAATCGTAGCCGAAGTCCTCGGGGCTGCTCGTAAACTCCGCCACCACCGAAGAACGGAGCCGCCCGGGCTCTCCGATGAGGCCCACCGCGCACTCGGGCCCGCGGATCTCGCTCTCGACGATGACCCGGGTGTCGAAAACCAGGGCCTCCTCGATGGCCGTGCCGAGGCTTTCGATCGAAGTAGCCCTGCTCACTCCTATCGAGCTTCCGAGGCGGGCGGGCTTCACGAAGAGCGGGAGGCCCAGGGCTTTCACCAGGGCATCGCAGGCCTTGACGCCGCGAGCCTCCCATTCGGGGCGCTCGATGATCCTCCATGGAGCGACGGCAAGGCCAGCGGCCGAAACGATCTGCTTTGTGATGATCTTGTCGATGCCGGCAGAGGAGCCGGCCATGTTGCAGCCCGCATAGGGAAGGCCAAGACGCCGGGCCAGGGCCTGGACGCTCCCGTCCTCACCGGGCCTGCCGTGGAACAGGGGAAAAAAAAGATCCCAATTACCATCGATGGCGGCCTGCATGAAGTCGCCCGAGTGCCCGCTGGCCGCGGAGCGGAGGAGTTCCATCCAGTCTCCCAGCTCCTCGTCCTCGCCGAAAAGCCTCATCCGGTTGCGCTCGAAAAAGCGCTCGAGGGCGACCAGATAGCCTTCGCCCGAAACGAAACGGCCGCCCTCGTCGAGGTAGACGGCACTGACCTCGTATCTAGTACGATCGATGTAGAGCATGGCGAAGAGGGCGGACTTGAAGCTGATCCAGTGCTCGGGACTGCGTCCCCCGAAGAGGATGGCTACCCGTTGTTTGCGGTCTTCTTTCATCCCGCGGGCCTCAGACGCCATCGCGGTAGCGGTGCGAGAGGCCCGAGTCCCGCCTGTGCCGGGCCATGCCGAGGTCGACCGAATCGCGCAGCCAGTGAGTGAAATCCATTCCCGCTGCTTCCATGGATTGCCGGAAGGGAGAGCGGGGAAGGAAGGAAGGCTCAGGATCGACGTCAAGCAAACGCGCTCTGCCGCCTTCCGTCGCAATCGCCAGTAGCGAAAATCCCTCGAGCCGCAGGTCCCGGTAACAGGAAAGCGCGAATTCCACGAGAGATCCCTCCTCATCCTTCGACATGGGCAAGGGCTCGCCCCGGGCAGTGACGGGAAGGCCCGCACGGGGCTCCTCGTTGCCTGCGACCGCCAGGTAGCGGCGCCTAGCTTCAGGCAGCTCATCCGCGATGGAGCTACTACCTACTATCGCTGACCGGAAGTCCGGATCGGCACCGGCCACGAATCCGGCGAGGGCCGGGCCGGCGAAGGGAAGGTCCAGGAATTCGAGCATGCCCTGCAGCGTGCCGCTTTTCCCCTCGGAAAGGGGAAATATGAACACTGTCGACCGCCGCTGGAGCAGCGCGGTCAAGGAGCTTTTCTCTTCCGCGGAAACGCAGGCAGGACAGGGGATGCCTGCACCCATGAGTTCCCCCCGGAGACCCTCGGCCTCTTCCATCCGTCCGGGATCGGCGACCAGGCAGAAGCCTTCCGGCATGCTCACTTCGAAGCCGGGCTTCCGGCAGCAGCCGAACCCGGAGTCCGGGCGAAGACGAGGAAGATGAGGGAGCCCGAAGCAATCACGACACCCAGTATCGCCGCGCTGTTGAGATAGCCGAAGGCGCTCATCATGGTACCGACCAGGATCGGCACGAAGATCGTGAAGAGCTTCTCCCAGGTCAGGAATATGGAAATGAAGCGTGCGTCCCCGAGGCGCTTGGCAGCCTTCGTCTGTGTCAGGAAGGCCGAGAAGCAGGTGTCGAACATCAGGCCGCCCACGCCGATGGCTGCGACTACCAGAAGAAGGGCGAGGGGCGTATGGTTTACGAAGAGGACGGTCAGCACCATGCCCGTGATGATGTTCCCGGCCACGATCAGGAGGCGCTCCCGTCTGGTCCTGTCGGCATAGCGCGCGAGCGCCGGTGCGGCAAGGCTCATCAATCCATAGATCGTCAGTATTCGTCCTATGTTGGAATCCGAGATTCCGACCTGGCTCATAAGGAGGGGAAGGGTGAACTGGAAGAGGCCGAAAAAGGCGAGCTGCACGGGCAGGGAAGCGAAGAGGAGGGCGAGGAGGGCGTCCTTGTCCCTGAAGACCGAGAAGAAGTCGGCGAAGCGGAGTTTCACGGCAGTCGTGGCCTCGGCCTTGGGTGGCTTGCCCGGATGGAAGGCCAGGATGAAGATCCCCAGGAGTATCGAGATGGAGGCGGCGACGATCATGCCCGCACGATAGCCGAGGTAGGTGACGAGGGTGCCGCCCAGGACGACGGCGCAGATGCTCGCCGCCGCGAAACCTGCACCCCAGGCGGCAAAGCCGCGGGTCCTGTGCTCAGGGTCGGTGGTCTGCACGACCAGTGCAGCGCTCGCCGAAATCACTCCGCCGTAACCCAGGCCGGAAAGGAAGCGGCAGAACATAAGGAAGCTGAGGTCGGGGGAAAAGGCTGCCGCGAAGTTGCCGGCCAGGAGGAGGAAACCATTGACCATGAAGAGCCGCTTGAGGCTGAAGCGCGTGAGGAGGGCGCCGACCACGGGCACGCAGAGCATCACGCCCAGGAGGTGGGCCGAGAAGGGAAGGCTCTTCACGGCATCGCTGGTGAGCGAGAGTATCGTCAGGGGTGAACGGGAATAGAAATCGGAGATGAAGAGCGGCAGGAAGGGAAGGGGCAGGAATTCCGCCATGAAAAAGAGGAAGGCCGTGAAGCGGATGACCTTCATGCCGCCCTCGTTGTCGGCACCGAGCTCTGCGATGCGCTCCCTTTTCTTCCATCGCGACAGGAGCCCGAGGGCCAAAAGGAGTTCGGCGCTGAAAACGATCGTAACTACGAGGAGTGTGAAGGCATCCAGGATGCGGTCCATGAGGATGCCCTGGAAGAAGCCCTGGTCCAGTTCGACCTTGAGGTAGCCGGTGGCCTGCCCACCCGTGGATGCAGAGAGGACTTCATTGATCGCGGAGGCATCGGCTATCTCGAGGCCTGCCGGAACCGCGACGCCCGAGGAAGAGGCGAAGGACTGGTCGCGGCTCGCGGCGAAGAGGGTCTTTCCCGCAGCGTCGGTGATGGCCATCGCCCGCACTTCATGCGTCGAGGAAACTTTCTGGAAAAGCTGCTTCTCGGCTCCCTTCCAGTGTGCCGGTTCGAGGCCAAGGTCGGCGAGCCTGCGGAATTCCTGGGCCTGCGAACGCGCGAGCAGGGCTACGTCGTTCCTGTAGACCTCGATGAGGCCGGGAATGAAGCGGGTATTCGTGACAGCCGTCGTGGCGAGGAGGCTCGTGAAAAGTATTGCGACAATGAGTATGGTCGCCCTCGTGGCAGCGCTGAGCTTGCGGCCCTCCGGGAAGTTTTCGACCAGGGGGCGGAAGGCCAGAAGGAATATCAGGAAGGAAAGGAGGAGGCTGACGCCAAGGAAGATGACAGCCGAGGAGGACTCGGCCGCAAGCCTCTCGTCTATGGCCTTTCGCGGGAAGCCGAGCCAGGCGATGCCCTTGAGGTCGCGGTCGTCGAAGTAGAGGGGCAGGGCCACGAGTACCTGGTCGCCTGCGATGACAGTCCGATAGCCCCCCAGATCGGCGGGCGTGGCGATGGAAGGAAAGATGGGTCGCGAGTCCTGCGATATGGAGGCGAGCCTGCCCGAGCCCTGATCGCTTTCCGCATAGACCTCGAGCCCGATCGAGGTGAGGGCCATGTAGCCCACGCCCTCGTAGCGCCCCTGGATGCCGGCGAAGAGCTTGTCGGTGCCGCTGAAGAGCGACAGCGGCTTGCCGAAGCCCATCCCACGCTCGAAGGAGAGTTTGAGATCGCGCGCGGGTATGAGGTTGCGTGAGACAAAGGCCTGGGTCAGGGCCTTTTCGTTGGAGGCCCGTATCTGGAAGGTGTTGAGGAGCTGGGCGACCAGGAGTATGAAGAGGCCTCCGAAGAGGAGGGCGGGCGATCGTCTCAGGTTCATTTCTTGACCTCCTGCACGGGCACGGGCATGAAGTCCGTGTAGACATCGTCCGCGCCCAGGAGCACGTCGATGGGTACATCGAAGCCGATCTTCCGCGCAGTGGCGAGATTGACGGCGATATGGGGCATGTGGGGATTGCTCTGCGGGAGGAAGCGCAGCTTCTCGCCCTTGAGGACCCTGGAAAGCTTCCGCGCTGAGTAGAGGCCCTCGATGGCCAGGAGCGATGCCGACTCGCCGAAGAGCGTCCCCTTCCACACGAAGTTCGAGCCCTCCATGATGAAGGTCGGCAGCTTGTGGCGATAGGCCACCTCGAGGATCGCGGGCAGGCTTGCGTCAGTGAGTCCCGCCTGGATGGCGAGATAGACGGCATCGATCTTCGGCGCGAGGCGCTCGAGCGCAGCCACATAGGCAGCCTCGGCCTTGGGAATGTCGGCGGGATTGGGCGGATCCTCCATGACCTCGGTATCCGGTACTATGGAGAAACCGAGGTCCTGTGAAGCCTTGGTCACAGTGGGCAGGGCTGCATAGGCCCGCCCCGTCTCGGTATCCGTATAGATGAGACCGAGTTTCTTGAATCCGACAACCTTGTGGAAAAAGCGTATCTGCCGGTCGTACATGAGGGGATCCGAACTCGAGGTTATGAGCTCGTGTCCGGAGTCGGCGAAGGAGCTGATGATCTTCGAGCCCAGGGGATCGGAGACGCTCTCGACCATGACCGGAACCTTGAGCTTGCCCTCGCTCGAGATCTTCGCGGCGAAGGTGCCAGCCAGGGTGCCGAGGGAGATGACGAGATCGGCGTTGCCACGGCCTTCAAGGAGGTTCCGGAGCGCCTGGGGAGCCTCGGTCTCCTCGGTCCAGTTCAGGTCGACATAGCCCAGCGGGTCGAAGGAGAGGTAGGTTCCACCCTTCGCCTGGTAGGCGGCAAGCATCATCGGTACTGTGACTTTCTCTGCGGGGCTAAGGACGACCTTCCCTGTCCAGCCGAGATCGGTCAAACCATTGTAGATGCTCTCAAAAACATCGTTATAGGCAAAGTAATCGCCGCTCTGCACGACGGCGACGCGGAAGGGCGAGCCATCGGCGTGGGCGAAGGGTTTCACGAGGGCCTCCTCCGTGGCTGCTCCCGGAACTTTCCTGCTCTCCGCAGTCGGTCCCTGGGCAACTCCCGCAGCACAGCCCGTTACGAGAAAGGCGAGCGAGACAAGGGCCATACAGTGCACGACGAGTCGCTTCATTGCCAACCTCCTGTAAGAATTTCGACCGAAGACGAGAGAAAACAGCGATTGAGGCTCTCGTAGCCTGGCTTGAACTGGATGAAATCACCGCCCCGCAGTGACTCCGCAGCATCACCGCAATCTATCACCAGGTGCTCATGCGAGGCTCCCACAATCTCAAGTCCCGGCGGGCGCGGCTCGAGGGAGCGCGAATGCGCCATGTTCTCGCCCCCGGCCAGGACTGCCCGCCGCCTCTTCCCATGCCGCAGCTGGATGCTCGTCTCGCCAAAGGCGTTGAAGCCGAAGGCCGAGTTCCCGCACTCGGAAACCAGGACCTCCTTGTTCCAGACCTCGAGCACTTCCAGGTCAAGACGGAAGACCTCGTCGGAGAAGTCCGGGAGGCGTTTTCCATGGCTCGTGTCGAAGCCCACGAAGAGGGCTTCACCCACGCGGAATTCGGTGAAGGCCCGGGGTATCTGGTCCGCCACAAGGAGTTCCCAGCAGACAGTGCCACCGAGCGAGAATTCCGGGATGTCCATCCCGGTTTCCTCCACGAGGCGGGACCTGCGCTCGGCCAGCTCGCCCAGGAGGCATGCGCTGGGCAGAATTCCGGAGAGGCAGCCGAAATTGACGGCGAGGCCGGTCACGCGGATTCCGGGGATGTCCCGCAGCTCCCGGAAAAAGGCCGGAGCATCCTCCCAGGGAACGCCTTCGCGGAGGTCGCCGGCCTCCATTGTAACAACTAGTTCAATTGGACGGCCCGGCTCGGAGGCAGACCTGGCTTCGCCGACGGCCCGGGCCGCGCCGAGGTCGGAGACCATGACCCGCGTCGCATGCCGGGCGATCCCGGCGGCAGCGCTGGCCCTGGTTATGAGGAGGGTACGTTCCGGAACCAGGGAGGCATCGAGGTCAGCGAAGCGGGCGGAATCGACGTCGGCGATCCGCCTGAGGGCGGGATGGTCGATGGCCGCGAGGAACTCGGGCCTCGAGCCGAAGAGCTTGGTGACCGGGAGCAGTACGAGGCCGCGTTCCCCGCAGGCGCGCGAAGCTACCTCGAGGTTGGCCCGCAGCCTCCCGGGGTCAAGATTCAGAGTCGCCATCGGACATCCCATAGATCGCGATGGACTCACCGAGATGCAGTATCTCGCCAAGATGCCTGAAGCGCGCCTTCAGGTCCTCGGACAGGCCCTGCCATGCGGGTTCTGAAAGGACCTGGACGACGTGGTATTCCTTCGTCGCCGCCTCGAGGCGGTTGGCGAGATCCACGCCCGAGGAAACCACCGTCACAGCCAGGCGCGCCTCGTTGCCGACCACGCCGAGTATCATGTCCTCGGAATGCACGCCGATTCCGAAGTCGATCGCCGTACGTCCCTTGTCGGCGAGTTCGCCATTGAACTCAAGGAGGGCCTTCCTCATGTCCATCCCGGCGAGCACCGCGTCGTCCGGAGACCTCGGGAAGATGGCCACGATGGCATCGCCTATGTAGCGGTCGATGAAGCCTCCGTGCTTCCTGATCATGGGCCCCATGTGGTTGAAGTAGGCGTTGACGAAATCGAAATTCTCCTTCGGGCTCATCTTCTCGGAGATGGCAGTGAAGGAGCGGATGTCCGAGGAAAAAAGCGTAATTGGTTTCTTTACCTGGTCGCCCATGCGTACCTTGGCGATGCTCTCCTTGCCGAGGAAGCTCATGAACTCGGCGGGAACGAAACGGGCGTTGGCCTCGTGCACCTGGCGGAGGCGCCTGAAGTTGACGGAAAGCTTCTCGCTCATGACATTGAAGTCGCGTCCGAGATCGCCTATCTCGTCCCTTCGTTTCGCGGGTACCGTAACCCCCACCTCCCCCTCCATGAGCCGCTCCGAGGCCCGCTCGAGCGAGGCAAGGGCGACGAAGAGCACCAGGTCGGCGAGCACGAGTATCACGATGACCGTAAGGAGGGAAAGGATGAGTCCGAGGAGAAGCTTCTGCCTGAAGGTTGTCGCGAGTTCCTCGACCGAGCTGTAGTTGTGGTAGACCTCGAAGACACCCGCGATCCGGCCGTCCGAGGTCCACAGGGGCGCGAGGCCACCGAGATAGCTTCCGTACTCGTCGGAATAGAGCACGGTATCGAGCTTGCCTCCCCTGGCAGCTGCGTAGTGGCTCGGGCTGGCACCACCGTAGGGGAACATCACTCCGTAATAATTGCTGCTGTTCCGGACGAAGAAGAGCCGACTGTCCTCGTACTTGTAGATGACGATCCGCATGTCCTTGGTCCAGGGCTGGCTGTAGGCATCGAGGACCGAGTCGACCTGCCGGCCGAGCGCCTCGTGGGCCGGGCCGCCGAAGTCCGAAGCGGAGCCGATGGCCTTGACGTCATCCCCCTTCACAAGCTGCGAGCCGAAAGAGGCTATGAGCGAGAGCTTTGTCCTGAGTTCCTTCTGGTAGCTGGCCTCGAGCCGCTTATAGATGGCAGCCGATCCCAGGCTCACCGAGAGGACCACGAGGGGCAGGAAGACCGCCACCTGCTTGATGATGACCGAGGTCCGCGAGGAGAAGAGCCTCCGGAGCAGGCCTATAACCGCGAAGAGGGACAGGGGCAGGAAGGCCAGTGCGCACAGCAGGCCCACCGAGTAGCCGACAAGGTCGTCGGCCCTCAAGCGGGCTCCCGTCACGACCCTGGGGTTACCTTTGGGATCAATTACGAAGACCGAGTGGTTGAACTTGTCGACCACCGCCCCAGAGCCATCCTGGGCGAAGGCCATCCCCTCGAAACAGGGCCGGTTCAGGCCGAGGTCCATGACATCCTTCTCGGAGAAGACCGCCGCGAGGGATG
>JBMOIK010000166.1:0-8481 GCA_049317365.1 Rectinemataceae bacterium
TGCCGCTTCACCGTTGCAATCACTCGCTCTTTCTTGGTCATCGCCTCTTCCTCCTTCTGTCAGTGAACAACATATTCCTTTGCGATCCGGTAGATGGCGTAGAAATTCTCCAGGGAGACATCCTCCATGAGGTGGTTCGAGGGAGCGAAGATGTAGCCCCCTCCCTTCGCGAAGGCATCGAGCCTCCGTCTGGCCTCGTCCACTGCGTCCTCCACCGTCCCGGTGATGCCCCCCTGAAGGTCGAGCCCTCCGTGGAAGACGAGCTCGGACCCGAACTCCTTCTTGAGCTCGAAGGAGTCCATGCCCGCAGCCTTGGGCTGCAGCGAGTTGAGCACATCCACCCCGGCGTCGATGAAATCGGGAATGAGCTCGCGGACCGAGCCGCAGGAGTGCAGCCAGATCTTGGCCTGGGGAGCCGCCTTCCTGACCGCCGCAAAGACCCGCTTGTAGGGCTCCTTGAAGAACTTCCGATACAGGTCGGGAGAGAGGAGCGGTCGGTCCTGCATGCCATGATCGCTCGAGAATTCCACCCAGCCCAGGTAGGGAGCGATGGGCTCCAGGTAGTAAAGGTAGAGCTCGGTCACCACGTCGGCGATCTTCCCGATGAGGTGGTGAGCGAAACGCTCGTCGAGGTACATGTCCATCATGAATTGCTCGTAGCCGCGCAGATATTGACCTATCTCGAGCATCATCCCCGAGACCGCGTGGGTCGCGCCGATGAGACAGTCAGTCGTCTCCGCGAAGTGGCGGGTGCGGTCGAGGAGTCCCTCGATGCGCCCCGGGTCGTCGATGCGAGGCCAGGCGTGGCGCTCTATCTCGGCTATCTCCGTGGCGCCGGCCAAGGGGGAATAACTTATCACGGAGGACCCGTGGACCTCGCGGGTTCCCCAGCCCCATTCGCTGATCCTGTCGCCGTTTTCGTTGGCGTGCGACCTGTACAGGCGAGGGTGGCCGATGTCGACGTGCCGGAAATCGGAATCGACGAGGACATCTACCCGCTCGTCGACATAATCCCCCGATCGGCTCGCCTTCACCACGGGTCCCAGCCCCAGCCAGCCCTGGTCCTTCACGATGGCGAAATAGAGCTCGTTGCAGAGCCTGCTCGAGGAACCCCAGATGTCGATGGGAACCCGGTCGGGTTCTCGATGGGAGAGCGCGGCGAGGGCGCGTTCCTTGTGGGAAAGAACCATTCCGCTACCTTCCCTTCTTTTGTACGAGCGCCTGGTTCAGGAGCACCGCGGCGACAAGGAGTATACCCTTGATGATGCTCTGCCAGAAGGAGAGCACGTTCAGGAGGTTGAGTCCGTTCCCTATCACTTGGACGATCAGGGCGCCGATTATCATGCCGATGATCGAGCCCTTGCCTCCGGCAAGCGCAGTGCCCCCGAGCACGACAGCGATGATGACGTCGAACTCGAAGCCCACGCCTACGTTCGGATCCCCCACGGCGATGCGGGAACCCATCATCACGCCGCTCAGGCCCGCGAGGAAACCCACGATGACATAGAGCCTCATCACGACCCCGTCGGCGTTGATTCCCGACAGGATCGCGGCGGTGCGGTTGCCTCCGATCGCAAAGGAATACTTCCCCAGGAGCGATTTCTTCTCGAGGGCGTAGAACAGGGCCACGATCAGGATGACTATGAAGAAAGCGAGGGGGACAGGCCCGAGGTGGGACATGTCGAGGAAGGAGAAGTCCGGAGGCAGGCCGCCGCGGACAGTCTTCGCGTCGGTGATGATGAAGACGAAGCCCCGTACCCCGTACATGGTCCCGAGGGTCGCGATGAAGGGGGTGACCTTCCATTTGACGGCGGTGACGGCGTTGATGATCCCGACTGACAGACCGGACAGGCAACCGAGGAGGGCGGCGAGGGGCACTGGCATTCCCGCCTTCGCGGCAAAGGCGTAGACGCAGCCGGAGAGGGCGAGGATGCTGCCGACCGAGAGGTCGAGGTTGCCAGAGATCATCAGCAGGGTCACTCCCGCCCCCGTGATGATGACGAAGGCGCTCGAGCGCACGAGGTTGCTCATGTTGTCGGCTGAGAAGAAGCTGGCCGTCGTCATCGTGAAGACGAGGCAGAACCCGAGGAGTATGCCGAGGAGCACGAGGAGCTGGGGGTTTATCCGCTGGCCTTCCGCCCTGGGGGTCACCATGTCACCCCACCTTGGCCTGGGCATCGGCGCCCGCGCTGTCCGTCACGATCTGCATGATCATGTGGCTGTCGACATCCTCGCCGTTCCTGAGGATCTTCCGGACCCTGCCGTTGTAGAGGAGGACGATGCGGTCGCAGAGGTTGAGTATCTCCGGGAGTTCGGAGGAGAACACGACGACCCCGACGCCGCTCTTCGCAAGGTCCCGGATGATGCCATGGATCTCCTCCTTGGCGCCGACGTCGATGCCCTTGGTCGGCTCGTCGAGGAGGAGTATGGAGCTTTCCGCGTTGAGGCACTTCGACAGGACGACCTTTTGCTGGTTCCCGCCCGAGAGCTTGGCGACGCCCTGCTCCGATCCCGTGGCGACGATCCTCAGGCGCTCGATGTAGCTGCGCGCGAGCGTCCTCTCCCTGATCTTGCTGAGGAACCCGAAGCGCCGGATGGGCCTCATGTTCATGATCGTGATGTTCTCCCGGATGCTGAGCTTCGTGAGGAGGCCCTCGGTCCGCCTTTCCTCGGGAACCATGGCGATCCCGCCGCGTATCGCCTGGCCGGGGGTCCTGAAGGCCACCTCGCGGCCCTTGACGCGCATCGTGCCCGTCGTCGGGTCGAGTCCGTAGATGGCCCTCGCGATCTCGGTCTTCCCCGCGCCCACGAGACCGTAGAAGCCGAGGATCTCGCCGGCGCGCAGCGAAAAACTGACGTCGTTGAGCTTCGCCGAGTTCACGCCCACCAGCTCGAGGATCGGGTCGCCCTCGGGGACCTCGCGGGGCTGGTAACGCTCGGCGACGACCTTGCCGAGCATCATCCTGATCAGCTCGGAACAGGACTCGACCTCGTCGTCGTTGCAGGAGCTGGCCACCTCGCGCACGGAACGCGTGGCGATCATCTGCCCGTCGCGGAGCACGGTGACATTGTCCCCGATGCTGAAGATCTCCGTCAGCCGGTGCGTGATGTAGACCACCGTGACGTTGCGGTCCTTGAGCGCCCGGATGATCACGAAGAGCCGGTTGACCTCCTCCTCGGAGATCGCCGCCGTCGGCTCGTCCATCACGATCACGTCGGCGTTCGAGGAGATGGCCTTGGCGATCTCTATGACCTGCTTCTGGGCGACGCTGAGGTCGCCGACGCGCTGCTGGAGAGTGATCTCGGGGTCGAGGCTCCGGAGCGTCGCGACGGTCTGCTCGAACTGGCTCTCGTTCCTCCGCTCGAAGCCGAAGCTGCTCTTCTCCTTGCCGAGCGTCAGGTTCTGCTCGACGGTAAGCTGGTCGACGACGTTCAGTTCCTGGAAGAGCACGCTCATGCCCGCGCGCATCGCCTCGCCCGTGCTCTTCGGATTCCAGTCCTTCCCCTTGAAGGAGACCTCGCCCGAGGTCTTGCGCAGGGCGCCGGTGAGTATCTTTATCAGGGTGGACTTGCCGGCGCCGTTCTCGCCGATGATGCAGTGGACGGTGTTGCGCTCGATGCCGAAACCCACATCCCGCAGCGCGACGACACCGGGAAAGGTCTTCGTAAGTCCGTGCATTTCGATCAGGATCTCTGACATCGGATCACTCCATCCTTTCCTTGATCACCCGGTTCAAGAGGATCGCACCTACGAGGATGAAGCCCTTGATGACGGTCTGGTAGAAGGCCTGCACGTCGAGGAGGTTGAGTCCGTTGGCGACGAAGCCGACTATGAGGGCCCCTATCACGGTGCCGAAAACCGTGCCCACGCCCCCGTAGATGCTCGTGCCGCCGAGCACGATCGCGATGATCACGTCGAACTCGAAGCCCGATCCGATGCGGGGCACGCCCGTGCCGATCCGGGATACGAGGATGGCGCCTGAAAGCCCGGTCAGGAATCCCGTGGCGACGTAGAGGATCGTGACGATGCGCGCGCTCCTGACCCCCGAGAGTTCAGCGCAGGTCGGGTTGCCTCCGATGGCGTAGGCGTAGCGCCCGAAGCTCGTGCGGTTCTGGATGAGCCCGAAGAGCAGCACAACGATGAGGACGAGGAGGAGGGGGAAGGGAACGGGGCCGACCGTGGCCCTCCCGAGCGCCTGGAAGTCGGCAGGCAACCCCGAGGCGATGTTGGCCCCTCCGTCAGCCCGGGCGACGAGGAAGGCGCCCCCGCGGGCGACGTACATCATCCCCAGGGTGGCTATGACCGGGGTGATCTTGAGCCTGGTGACCAAGGTCCCGTTGATGAGGCCGCAGAAGCTTCCTATCCCCGCCGCGAGGACGATGGACAGGTTGGTCGGCACGCCGTATTTGCTCATCAGCGCATGCATGACCCCCGTGAAGGCCACGACGCTGCCGACGGAGAGGTCGAAATTCCCCGAGATCATGAGCAGGGTCGCCGCAGATCCCGCGAGGAGGATCAGGGCGATCTGCATGAAGACGTTGATGAGGTTGACATAGGTCAGGAACTTCGGGGTAGCCATGGTGAAGGCCGTCACGATGATGGCGAGGATCCCCACCATGATGACCTTCTGCAGGTCGATGCTGACGGGCTTCCGCAGTTGGAGCGCCCCGGATGCTTGGTCGGACATTGGCTATCCCTTGTGTAGCGTGCTTTGGCCTGCGGTCGCCGCCGCGGCCCGGGGCCGACGGCGACGTGGAGCGAGGGGGCGCGGCGCGGCCGTGGGGCTGCGCCGCGGTCGGATCCTATTTCACTCCAAGCTTGGCAAGCTGGGCGGCCAGGTCGACCTTCATGAAGTACTGGCCGTTCAGGAAGGCTGTGCCGTCGGCGACCTTGTTGGCCCAGAAGGTGAAGATGATGTCCTTGGTCGGGACCTCCACCCACTTGTCCCAGGCGAGCTGCTTGTTGACCATCTTCATCATTGTGTCGATCTCGGCCTCGGCGTTGGCCTTGGGCTGGAGACCCTGGGTGATCTTGAAGGACGAGCTGGGGTTGAAGAGCTTGAGGAGCTCGGCTTCGGTGGCGTCTGTGCCGACGAAGATCTCGGTGAGGCACTTGCCATTGACGGCCTTGCCGCGCCCGGCGTTCTCGAAGGCCGCGAGCCCGGCGAGGGCATGGTCGGCGTTGGCGCCGTAGACGATATTCACCTCGGGGTGGGCCTGGAGCATGTCCTGGGCCGCGGCGAGGGACTTCTCGGAGGAACCGGCGCCGTCGAGCCTGCTGACGACCTCAGCCTTCGGATCGACGGACTTGACTCCCTCGATGAAGGGGTTGGAGCGCTGGTTCATGGCGTGTTCGACGTTGAGGTAATCGATGATACCGACCTTGATGGGCTTGTTCGGATACCACTGCTTCCACATCTTGGCCGCGATGACGCCCATTTCCCTCGAGGTCACGATCTCGTTGATCTGGACGTGGGGGTTCGCCTTGGTGGCGGGCTCGTTGTAGAAGGTGGAGATCGGGATGCCGGCGGCGTGCGCGGCCTTGATGCACTGGTCGAGCACCGCGGGATCCATGGTGTGGAGGATGATGCCATCGACCTTCTGGGAGATGAAGTTGTTCACGGCGTCGATCGCCACGTCCGACTTGAACTGCCCGTCGATGACCTTCACGGTCGCGCCATACTTGGATTTCGCGTAATCGGTTTCGATGTTCACGAGCGCCTGATGGAACTGCGCTTCGAGCGTGATCGGTATCTTGCCGAGCACCGCGTTCTTTTTCTGCGCCACGGCGAAGCCGGTCACCAGACAAAGAGCCATAACAAGAGCGAGTGTCCTCTTCATCTCTATCCTCCCCACATGCACCTCTGCGGATTTAGCTGGGTTCCAGCTATGGTTGCATAGTACATTGCTTTTTTACAAAGTCAAGCAACATTTTCTAGCGTTTCGCCAGTATTGGACAGAAACCAACAGAGCGACACTTCTCTTTAATATGTTATTATATAATACTTTATAAGAATTGGCCGAATTCTTGAGAAATGTTGATGTTATATAACAGTAGCATTTTGGAATATGTTGCTGTTATGACGACTTCACTTTGCCCTCGTATTCACCTTCTCTTGCTTGACATGTGGCGCAGGAGGACCCTAGAGTCGGATCACAGGTATGTCAGGAAACAACAAGAGGCAGTTCATCGAGGAACGCCACGCAGCAATCCTCAAACTGGTGAGGGAACATGGCCGCGTGACAGTCGCCAACCTCTGTGAACGCTACTCGGTATCGGTGGCGACGATCCGCGCCGATCTCGTCGAGCTGGAAAAGTTCGGCAAGATACAGCGCACCCATGGAGGCGCGATCCCCATCGTCAAGGGTGGGCCGCCGGTACCCTTCGGAACGCGGCGCAAGCTCTACGGAACCGAGAAGCGGGCCATCTCCAAGGCCGCCGCGGCCCTCGTGAAGGACGGCGAAGTCATTTTCATCGATGGGGGGACGACGGCCCCGGAGATGGCGCACTTCCTCGGAGACCGCAAGAACATCACCGTCATCACGCCAAGCGTCGAAGTCGCGTCCTGGCTCCACAGCGCGAGCCTGGTGAACGTCTATCTCCTCAATGGCTTCCTGAACCGGGATTCGCTCTCGGTGATCGGGCTGCCGAGCGAGGATTTCCTGCGCCAGACGAACATCTCGAAGGCCTACTGCGGGGCGGCGGGCTTCACGGTACGGGATGGCCTGACCGACGTGGACATGGGGTTCATCGAGCAGAAGCGGGTGATCATCAAGCACGCCAGGCAGGTTATTGGGCTCTTCGACCACACGAAGATCGGCGTCGCATCCCTGGCTTCCTTCGCCTCGATAGACGAGATCGACACTATCATTACGGACAGGCGCCTGCCTGAGGACATGACCGACGAGCTCGCGCAGCACCAGATAGAGGTAGTGGTCGCCTAGCGCCACGACAGCCCCGGGATTCCAGAAGGAGAGGACAATGCAGCATCAGCACGTGGTCGCGATCGACATCGGTACGACGGGAGCCAAGGCTGCCGTGCTCCGCCTCGATGGCGTGGTGATAGGGGAATCGTACCGCGAGTACAGTTGTACCTACCCGAATCCTAACTGGGTCGAGCAGGATGTCGACCTTATCGTCGGAAAGGCGATGGAATGCTGCGCCGAGGCCGTGGCCCGGTCGGGCCTGGCGCCCGCGTCCATAGCCTCGGTGTCCTTCTCGGCCCAGCGCTGCTGCTCGATCTTCGTCGACTCCCGCGGGGCCCTCGTGCGCCCCATGATCTCCTGGCAGGACAACAGGACCCACGAGCAGGTCCAGCGGATCGAGGGGCTGATAAGCGGGGACGATTTCTACGACATCACCGGCATGCCGCTGAACACGACCTGGATGGTCTCCAAGATGATGTGGGTCCGCGAGAAGGAGCCCGAGAACTGGAGCCGGGTTGCCAAGGTCGTGCAACTCCAGGACTACGCCCTCCGGGCCATGGGCGCCGAGGACTTCATCGACGACGTCTCCGACGCCGGCTTCTACGGCCTCTGGGATCCCTACGCCTTCGACTGGAGCGACCGGCTCCTCTCCCTCCTTGGCTTCGATCGTTCCCTCTTCCCCAGGCCTGCGGCCTCCGGCACGCGAGTAGCGACGGTGTCCGCAGCTGCAGCGGCCCGCTGCGGGCTTCGGCAGGGCACCCCACTCTGCGTCGGCGCGGGGGACCAGAACAGCGCGGCGATCGGGGCAGGCGTGGCGAAGAAGGGGCTCCTTTCCGTTTCCCTCGGTACGGGAGGCCTGGCAGCCGCCTACCTCGACGCGCCCTTCCGCGACCCCAACCGCAAGGCGATGATCGACAACCACGCGGTTTATGGAAAGTGGCAGTTGGAAGGATTCCAGGCGGGCGCCGCGGGCGTCTTCCGCTGGTTCCGGGACGAGATCGCCGCCCTCGAGAAGGAGGCCGCTGCACGGGACGGGAAGAACGTCTACGATGCCCTCAACGCGATGATCGCAGGGGTACCGCCCGGATCCAAGGGCCTCCTCCTCCTCCCCTACCTCGCCAGCGCCACGACGCCGAGGTGGAATCCGCACGCCCGCGGGACGATCCTGGGCCTGACCTTCGCCCACGACCGCGCCTGTCTCGCCCGCTGCTTCATGGAGGGCATCACCCTCGAGGTACGGGACATGGTTGCGTCAATGTCCGCCGCGGGCATTCCTATTGACCAGGTGAGGATCCTCGGCGGCGCCACGAAGTCCGAAGTTTGGAACCAGATGCAGGCGGACGTGTACAACCGGCCGGTCCAGACCCTGAAGATGGCGGATGCCGCGCTCATGGGAGCGGGCCTCCTCGCGGCCGTGGGCATCGGCGCCTTCGCCTCGATCGCCGAGGGCGCGGAGCAGATGATCCGCGTGGACCGAAGCTACCTCCCTAATCCCGCCAATGCCAGGCGCTACGACGGGATCTACGCCCTTTACTGCCGCGCCTACGAGGCCCT